>JAWKQN010000005.1:0-227500 GCA_041390125.1 Gemmatimonadota bacterium
CGTCGGTGAAGCGGCGCCCACAGCCAGGAAAGCGACACCCACCGTCGCGGATCTCGAGGGCACGGCGCAGCGCGGGTGGAATGGTGCGTGTGCGACGCCCCACATCCAGTACGTTTCCGCGCGCATCGGTGGCGAGGCGGACCAGGCCGGCATCGCAGGCCAGGCGCTGCGCAGTGGCGGGCGTGAGTCGGGTGCCGTCTGCCAGCTCGGCCAGCGGCACGCCCGGATCGGCACCGGACCGCCCCGACACCTCCGCGGCAACGTGGGGGCGCGGGTCGGCCGACAGTTCCGCGGCAACGTGGCGTGCGTCGGCGGACATCTCCACGGCAACGCGGGGGCGCGCGTCGGCATGCACTTCCGCGGCAACGCGGGGGAGTGCGTCGGCATGCACTTCCGCGGCAACGCGGGGGCGCGCGTCGTCGTACACTTCCGCGGCAACGCGGCGTGACCGCGCGCCGGCCGACCCTTCCGCGGCAACGCCGGGGCGCTCCTCGTCCTCCTCGGTCCCGATCTCCTCCGGCACCGCGTCGGCCCGCAACGCGGGCCCCTCCACGTGCAGCACCACCTGGTAGCGCTCCGCCCGCGTCCCGCTGATCGGTGCCTCCGGTCCCCCTCCCTCCAGGTCCAGGCCCGCGGCCAACGCCCGCTCACACAGCAACCCCATGGCGTCCGCCCGCCGCTGCTCCGGTGTGGCCGGCTCGGTGTCCGCGACGTCCGGTCCCTTCCAGTACAGCGCGTCGGCCGCCGCCTCCAGCGCACGCATCAGCAGCGCCGCGACCTCCGGCTCCAGCCGGCCACGCACCAGATACATCCCCTCCTCGTCCGGGAAGACCGACAGACACCGGCTGCGGTGGCGGAGCCGCTCGCGCTCCGCATCGTCCCGGCAGCGCTGACCGGCCCAGCGCCGCAGGGCACGCTCCAGCTGGTGCGCGGTGCGTGTGTGCGCCAGCGCCAACAGCTCCTCCTCGTCGTCCACACTCGCCACGCGCGTCAGCGCGCGCACCTTGCTGAAGGACAGCTCGCCCTGCGCCATCGCAGCGCCGATGGCCGGCAGATCCTCGAGGGCGCGCGCCGCGCGCACCTTCTCCCGCGCGGCGCCCAGATCGATGCCGGTGCGCCACGCCAGCCAGTGCGCGCACGTGGGGTGACCGCCCAGCTCCCAGCCGCGCCGTCGGTCGAACTCCGCCACCAGCACCAGCAGACGATGCGTCGCCGAATGGATCGCGGACGCGAGATCCGCGATCTGGTCACCCAGATCCTCGAGCGTGTCCAGCTCGGCGGTGGATAATGCGAAGGGAGAGGGAGCGGGCACCGCTCCCGACGGATCCGCATCGAGCGACGCAGTGATCGGCTCGTCGCTGTCGAACGAGGGCGTCGCGCACGGCTTGTTGGTGTCGAACGAGAGCGTCGCGCACGGCTTGTCGGTGTCGAACGGAGGGGACGCGAGGGGTCCGTCGTGGTCGCACGGAGGGGACGCGAACGGTCCGTCGTTGTCGCACGAACGCGGCGTGAGCGGGGCGGGAAGAACCATGGGCGGCACCTCGAGCGAAGAGCGGAGATCATGCGCGAGTCCTGCTCTTCAAAGATACGTGCCGTTTCATCGGCCCTCTGGCGAGCCGCAGGACCCACGAGATCGTCACGTGACATCATTCGTGTCGCGAGCCCCTGCCCACGTGCGGGCACGCGCCCTCCGTGCGTGTCTACGACCGCCTGCGCACCCCATCGGGGACGGCGACCGCGTCGCACTGCCCTAAGTCGTCCATGGCAGGATGGGACGATGTGAGCAACTGATGCGTGCTACACGAGCGCGAGTGGGTAGGCGGTACTCGCCGCCCGATCACGCGGGACGATCGGACCATCGATCGTAAGGCGGTCCTCGCCGCCCGATCACGCGGGACGATCGGACCATCGATCGTAGGCGGTCCTCGCCGCCCGATCACGCGGGACGATCGGACCATCGATCGTAGGCGGCCCTCACCCGCCCGATCACGCGGGACATTCGGACCATCGATCGCCGATGTCATCGACCCCGATCACGCGCAGACACCGACCTGTCCGCCGATCAACGAGGCCGATGCCCCCGATCACGCGCAGACACCGACCTGTCCGCCGATCGACGCGGCCGATGCCCCCGATCACGCGGAACACCGGACCGGGGGACATTGCCCGGCGGCGCAGCCGTCCATGGCAGGACGAGACAACGGGCCGGGCCGGAAGTCCTCGGCCGCCGACCCGGCGGGAAGACCGCACCTGACCCCTCTCCGGCATGTCCCTTGCCTCCAGACCCCTCCCATGCCGCGCTCGCTCTTCCTCGCCGAGGTCCTGGCTGCTCTCTCCCACGCGCTGGACCTCACGGAGGGCCAGCCGGAGGGACATTCGATCCGGTCCTGCATCCTGGGCATCGAGATCGGACGGGCGCGGGGTCTCGACTTCTCCGAGCAGTCCGCGCTCTTCTACGCGCTGCTGCTCAAGGATGCGGGGTGCTCGGCCAACGCCGCGCCCGTCGCGGACCTCTTCGGCTCCGATGACCATCCGGTCAAGAAGGACCTGAAGACGACCGATTGGTCCTCCATGATCGGCGCCGGGCGCTATATCCTGCGCAACGTGGCCCAGGGCCGCTCGGGCTGGGCCAAGCTCCGCCACCTGAGCCGGCTGGCCGTGGCCGGGCCGCCGGGCGCACGCGCGTTGACGCGGATCCGCTGCGAACGAGGCGCCGCCATCGTGCGCGACCTGGGGTTCCCCGAGGCCACCGCCGAGGCCATCCGCTACCTCGACGAGCACTGGGACGGCAAGGGACATCCGTACGGCCGCCGCGCGGAGGAGATCCCGTTGCTGTCGCGCATCGCCTGCCTCGCGCAGGTCCTGGACGTGTTCCTGGTCGAGCGCGGCGTCGACGAGATGCTGGCCATGGTCCGCGCGCGGCGCGGTACCTGGTTCGATCCCGGACTGGCGGACCTGGTGCTCTCCTGGTCGGGGCGCATCTCCTGGTGGGAGGGCGTGCGCGGATCCGGACGGCCCGAGGACCTGCGCGGGCTCGAGCCGCGGGAGCGCCTCATCCCGATCGACGAGGAAGGCCTCGATCGCGTCTCGGCGGTCTTCGCGCAGGTCATCGATGCCAAGACGCCGTTCACGGCCCGGCACTCGACGCGCGTGGCCGCCGTCGCCGCCGAGCTCATGCGCGAAGTCGGGGGCGGGGAGGAGGCCGTACGGCTCATCCACCGGGCCGGGCTCCTGCACGACATCGGCAAGCTGGGGGTGTCGAACCGCATCCTGGACAAGCCCGACAAGCTGACGGACGAGGAGTTCGCGCAGGTGAAGCTGCACCCGCGCTACACGCACGAGATCCTCTCCAACGTGGCGGCCTTCGCGGACGTGCTGGAACCGGCGGCGAACCACCACGAACGCATCGACGGGCGCGGCTATCCACGGGGCTTGGACGGGGGCGTGCTGGACCTGCCCTGCCGCATCCTGGCGGTGGCGGACGTCTACGAGGCCCTCACGGCCGAACGACCCTACCGCGCCTCGCTGGAATTCGAAGAGGTCGCGCGGATCCTCCGCTCCATGTCGGGGCCGGCGCTCGATGGCGATCTCGTCGAGTGCCTGTTGCGCTGCGCCCGCCACCAGGACGTCGCCCCGTGGGGCTGGGCCGCACTGGCCCGGACCGAGGGCCTGCCGCAGGACGCCGTGCCGCGGGCGCCGCGCGCGATGGCCGGCTGAGGCCGACACCACCGCGCTGCCGGCTCCCGCAGAGCGCCCGGCTCAGAACGGATTCAGCGTGTACCCCTGCTCCTGGAGGAGCGCGTGCGCCGTCATCGCCGACAGCGCCAGCTCGATCCCGGGGGCGAACTCCGCCCTGGGGAGCCCGCGCGCCTGCGCGGTCTGACCGCACACGATGATCCGCACCCCCGCCGCGCGCAGCGCCTGGAGGAGCGGGAGGTTGGTGTTCTCCGCGCCGAACCGCTTGCGGTAGCTCTCCTCCGTCAGCACCGCCTTGGCGGCCGTCCCATGCAGCACGAGCGCGAGGTGGAGATTTTCGCGTGGCACCCCGGCCGCACCGTGCATGTTCAGGAAGCGCGCGAGGGAGGCGATGGCGGGATTGAGCGCACCCGCGTCTTCGGGCGAGGTCGCGACGTCGAAGGCGACCCGGAAGACGTGGTCGGTCGGAGTGGGGAGGTCCAACGGATCCGTCCGATACACCGGTCCGAAGTCCGCGATGATGGGGCCCGTGCTCGGCGTCGACAGCGCCTGGGCGGAGAGGGGGCCGGCGCTCAGCGCGGCGGCGAGAGCGAACGCGTAGCGGGCAGCATGACGCATGAGGGCGATCCTGGAGGCGGAAAGAAGAACGGTGCCTCAGGATGCTGCCCGCGTGGGTCGGTCCCGGTCAAGGCGCGTCACCGCGCGGCCGCACCGCTGATGTGCCGCGGCGGGCCGTGCGCCCCCGGGTGGGCGGGGAATCGCGCCTCAGAACGGACGGAACGCGCCGGTGACCTTGGTGATGACGTCGAATCCCTGCACCGAACGGGGGAGGCGGGCTTTCACGGCCGGGTCGTCCTTCTCCAGCAGCACCATGAGGCAGGAACGATCCCCCCACTGTCCAACCGCGGTACCCACCACGCCGGGCATCCCCAGCACACTGTCGGTCAGGGCCTTGCGGGCCGTGTCGAGCGGATCTGTACGCATCTGCCTCCTCCTCGTCTGCGATGGCGACTCCCTTCGGTGTCTGCTGCTCGGGTAACGTCCAGCCGGGGGGCCGATCGACCGCGGGTCGGTCGGCGGTGGTGCTCCGGTCCGCTGCGTCCAGGATCGGATCCGGTGCCTCCGAAGGCGCCCCTGGAAAGCCCCGCTCCGGCGGCAAGACCGGCTCCAGCGAAAAGGCCCCGCTCCCGCGGGGCGGCGAGCCGGTCCCACGGCGCCGGATCGGTCCGTGGGGCCTAGTTGCCGTCGATCGTGACGCCGAACCGGTCCGTCGGGCCTAGTTGCCGTCGATCGTGACGCCGAACCGGTCCAGGACAACATCGATGGGATTGGCGATCGACGCCAGTTGGCTGCCCGCGAAGACCAGGGCCACCGGCCTCCGGTCCTGGGCGCCCTGCCCCTCGCTGACCACCAGCGAACCCGAATCGCCCGGCGCCGAGAAGCCGCCGCCGGAGATCACGATCTGGTCGACGAAACGGGCCTGGCCCCTGGGGTAGCCCACCGTCAGCGTGGCCCGGATGCCGTCGATCACGCCGTGCGTGTGTCCCGTGGTGCGTCCGAACTTCTGGACCCGCATCCCGAGCTTCGCGTCCAGCGGCTCGGTGCGCGGTGTCCCGTAGCCCCCGGGCGGGGTGCTGCGGTCCAGGCGGTCCGCCGATGTGAGCGCGAGGGCGGCGTCGATCCGGTTCTCGGGGCAGGGGAAGGGTCCCCGGCCGCAGTGCTGGATGGGCTCGAAATCGTACAGGGTGCCGAAGGCGTCGTCGGGATCGGTGCCGCCGTCCGCGCGTCCGGGCTGGAGCACGTTGTCGCCGATGGCCGCGTCGTTGGAGTTGGCGAAGACGTGGTTGTTGCTGAGCGCGAAGACCCGGGTGCCGTCCAGGACGCGGGCCCCGATGGTGCCCGCGGTCACGTCCGGCTGTCCGGAGGACACGCCGATGGGGACGGGCCGCGGAAAGTGACCGCGCGGGTTGGCGGGCGCGTCCGGCGAGGGCTCCTCGACCAGCGAGACGAACCGGCCCGTGACGGTCTCCACGACTGGAACCCGCCCGAACGATCGGGGCAGGAGGGCCACGCCCGCCGCCTCCACGTAGACCTTGAGGACGGGTTGGCCGAGCGCTCCCATGCCGATGGCGGTGCCCACCACGCCCGGCAGGCGCAGCAGATCCTCCGTGTGGGCGTCCTGGGCCGCGAAGGCCGCGCGGAAGGGGTCGGGGGGAGGCACGAGCTCGCCCAGAGGCCCGGTCCGGAAGGTGAGATCCAGACCCAGGGCCGCCACCAGGGCCAGCCGGGACAGCCAGACGCGTCGGTTCACCTCTCCTCCTACGGCGGGGAGGCCCGCCGGGTTTCCTCCTCCGGGACGGACGGATGCGAGCGGCGTGCCGGGTCCGCCTAGCCTTCGGGTTGCATGATCCGGTACTGCGACGGTGGCTCCTGCCCCAGGAGATGCCGGACGAAGTAGTCCCAGGTGCGCCGCACCACGTAGGGCTCGTTGGCGTAGCCGTGGTTGCGGTTGGGCAGGACGATCAGGTCGAAGTCCTTGTTGAGGCGGATCAGCTCGTCGATGAGCAGGATCGTCGCGTTCGGGTGCACGTTGTCGTCCAGCGTCCCGTACATCAGCAGCAGCTTCCCCTGCAGGTTGGCGGCCAGGTTCTGGTTGGCCTGCGCGTCGAAGCTGTCGCTGCCGTCGTCGTTCGGGCGGAGAAGGCCCTGGTACTTCTCACCCCAGGTGTAGTCATAGCTCCGGTTGTCGTGGTTGCCGGCGCTCGAGACGGCCACCTTGAAGAAGTCCGGGTAGCTCAGGATGGCGTCGGTGGAGGAGAATCCGCCACCCGAGTGCCCGAAGATCCCCACGCGGTCCAGGTCCATGGACGGATGGCGCCGGGCGAGCTGCCGGAGTGCCGCGATGTGGTCCGGCAGCCCGTTGTCGCGCATGTCGCCGTAGTACGCGTCGTGGAAGGCCTTGTGGCGGCCGGGCGTCCCGAACGCGTCCACCATGAAGACGATGAAGCCCAGCTCGGCCAGCGCCGCCGCGTTGCCGCCCTGCGCCACCCGCGCCACATGGCCCCGGATGGGACCGACCTGCGGTCCGGGATAGATGTAGTCCACGACCGGATAGCTTCGCGTGGAGTCGTAGTCGGACGGGAAGAACAGCAGCCCGTGCACCGGCGTCACGCCGTCGCGGCCCTTCACCTCGAAGTGGGTGGGATAGCGCCACCCGGTGGCCAGGAGGCGGGAATAGTCACCGGCCTCCAGGGTGAGCACCACGCGGCCGGTGGCGTCCCGCAACACGGTGGTGGGGGCCGACGAGAAGGTGCCGTACTGATCCACGAACCAGCGGCCGGAGGGACTGGCCGTGATCTGGTGGTCGGCGTCTTCCGGCGTCAGGCGCTCCGTGCGCGTGCCGTCCAGCCGGGCGCGATAGAGATGACGGTGGTAGAGGTCCTGGTCCGGCTCGCGTCCGGAGCCGGTGAAGTACACCCATCCCTGGGCCTCGTCGACGGACAGCAGGTCCAGGACCATCCACGGACCCTCGGTGATGCGGTTCAGCAGCGCGCCGGTGGCGACGTCGAACCGGTAGAGGTGGCCCCAGCCGTCGCGCTCGGACCACCACACCACCTCCGAGTCGTTCCGGATGACCTTCCAGTTGGGCAGGCCACCCGACTGTCCGTTGCTCTCCACGAACGTGCGGCTCGTCTCCTCCAACACCGTGCGTGCCACACCCGTGCGGGCATCGGCGGTCCACAGACGCAGCGTGTCGAAGCTGCGCACGCCCTCCGTGAAGAACACCTGGTCCGGCCCGCTCCCCCAGCGCGCGTCCTTCCACACCGTGTCGGACGCCACGCCGCAGCAGGACGTGTTGACCACGTCGAGCGGCCCCAGGTCCACGCGCACGCCCGTCCGGCTCTCCACGTCGAAGACATGAACCTCGTACGTCGGGATGACGGAGTCCCCCGGGAGCGCCACCCGGTAGCTGTGCAACGCGGGCCGACCCGTGCGCGCCTCCAGGAGGTGGAGCGGCAGCACCGCCCGCTCGTCGAAGCGATGCGTGAGGATGCGGCGCGAATCCGGCGACCAGGCCAGCACGGGCGGGGCCTCGTCTCCCCGGCGCGCCAGGGTGACCACCGAGCAGCATCCCTCGGGGGGCACGGCGTAGCCGAAGTCGGCGGCGCCGTCCTGCGAGAGCTGGATCTCCCGACCGTCCTCCACCGAGCGCACCCAGAGGTTCTCGTCGCGCGAGAAGGCGACCCACCGCCCATCCGGCGAGCCGATCTCGGTGCGGGGGCGTTCGGGGACCGGGTCGGGGCCCGCGCACACGTACGTGTCCAGGCGACAGCTCCAGCGCGCGGAGTCCGCGGTGTGGAAGCGCAGCGTATCGCCTTCGAGGTCGAAGCGTTCGAAGGGAAGCCGGTTGGCCACGTACGCCGTGTCCGCCGCCACGGAGAGCGCGGATGCGAGACGCGCATGGTCGAACGCGGGGCGGCGCGACGGGACGGACGGATCGACCAGGATGAACGCCGATCCGTCCTCGGTGCGGGCCCGATACCAGAAGCGGTCGCCCTCCAACCAGGTGGGCGTGGCCTGGTCGCCGCTCACGAAACGGGCGGCGTTGGAGCCCAGGAACTGCTCGGCGCGTGCGTAGGTGGTCTCGGTGACCTGCGCCGGAGCCGGGCGGGGGGCGACGACCACGAACAGCATCGCCAGCAGGTGGAGGCGCGTGCGCATGCGCCGCTCCTTGTGTTGGAGGTGGGTCGGCAGCGGATCCGGTGACCGTGCTGCGGGACTCAGTCGATGCGCTCCGGCACGACCTCGCGCTCGACGATCTTCCCGTCCACGACACTGACGTGGTAGACGCGCGCGTCGGCGCGGGTCGCCACGAACCGCGTGGCCTCGTTGTCCTCGAAGTAGATGCCCGCGTCGTTGTCGCAGGCCCACCCGGGCTTGAGCTCGCCGGAGGCGATGAGCCGGTGGTAGGTGGGCCGTCGCGCCGCTTCGGCGTCGTAGTGGGGCGAGTGGCTGCCCTGCAGGAAGCCCAGGCACTCGATCTTCGTGACTTCCTTGGGCCGCGAATCCGTGGTGCCCTCCTCGAACCAGCACAGCGATCCGGCGCTGGCGCCGCCGAGCACGATGCCCTGATCCCAGGCCTGACGAAGCACCTGATCGATGCCCTGCACGCGCCAGATGGCCTGCTGATTCAGCGTGTTGCCGCCGGAGACCACGATCCCGTCCATCGAGAGGAAGATCTCTTCCCACGACCGATCCATGCGGTAGCTGCTGATGAAGCTCTCCTGCACGTGCGGCTCGACGTCCAGGGGCGCGCAGCTCTGGTACCAGCGGATGATGCCCGCTTCCGAGTCGGCCGACGCGGTGGGCAGGTAGCAGAGCCGGGGGCGCGCCTTGCCCGTCAACTCCGCCATGGTCCGGATGAAGGCGGTGCCGAAGCCCCCACCGGCGATGAGGATCTTGCGGGTCGCCCGGGGGGCGGTGGCGGAGGCGGCGAGCGGCTCTGCGCCGAGACCGACGGCACCGGCCGCCGTGGCCAGCAGGAACTCACGGCGTTGCATGGACCTGACTCCGATCGGGATGTGGGTGTTGTCGGCCGCGGCCTGCGGCGAGTGCCCGTGGGCCCCTCAGGCCCACCCGTGATGCTGTCGCAGAGGACGCTGTCGTGGGCGTGCGCGCAAGGGAGCGCCCCCTGCTTGAGGCTCGTCCCCCGGACGGGACGCGCCACGGGGACCAGCGCGCCGGCGTCGGCGGCTCAGCGCAGCAGCGGCTCCAACGCCGCCCACACGTGATCGGCCACCACCCGGTGGCCTTCCGGCGTGGGGTGGATGCCGTCCTCCTGGTTGAGCGCGGGCTCGCCCGCCACGCCTTCGAGCAGGAACGGGAGCAGGGTGGCGCCGGTCTCGTCCGCCACCTCGCGGAAAACGCCACGGAAGCGGGCCGTGTAGCGATCCCCCAGGTTGGGTGGGGCCTCCATGCCGGCCACAAGCACACGGGCCTCGGGGTGGGCCGCGCGGGTGCGCCGGATCACCTCCAGCAGGTTCTCCTTCAGCGCCTCCGGATCCTGTCCGCGCAGGCCGTCGTTCGCGCCGAGCTCCAGGACCAGCACGGCCACGGGCTGCTCCAACAGCCAGTCCACACGCCGCAGACCGCCGGCGCTCGTATCTCCGCTCACGCCGCCGTTGACCACCCGGTAGTCGAGGCCCGCGGCGTCGATGCGGGCCTGGACGAGGGCGGGGAAGGCCAGGGACGGGTCCTCCAGGCCGTACCCGGCGGTCAGGCTGGTGCCCAGGAACACCACGACGGGACGCGCGTCGGCCGGGTCTGCGCGAAGGGATCCCGGCTCCGCGGGAGCGGAGGAAACTTGCGCGTCGGAGGAGCGTACCGGGTCGGGGCCGCGGCGGCCGGAGTCGCAGCCGGTCAGCCCCATGGGCACGAGCACGCCCAGCGCGCACACGAGACCCCGACCCATGATCATCGACGCCCGCGGCCTGGAGAAGACGTATCGGAGCGGAGGCCGTCCGCTCACCGTCCTGAAGGGCATCGATCTCTCCGTGGAGCCCGAGGGGTTCGTGGCGATCCTGGGCCCCTCGGGCAGCGGGAAGACCACGCTGCTCGGGTTGCTCGCGGGGCTGGACACGCCGAGCGCCGGCACGCTGCGCGTGCTGGGGCAGGACCTGTTCGCTCTTACCGAGGACCAGCGGGCCGGGTTTCGGGCCGAGCACGTGGGCTTCGTCTTCCAGACCTTCCACCTGCTGCCCACGCTCACCGCGCTCGAGAACGTCCTGGTGCCCCTGGAGCTGCGCGGCCGCACGCGCACCGGGGACGGACGGCCCATCCGGGAGCACGCGGCCGACCTGCTCGCGCGTGTCGGGTTGAGGGGGCGCCTCGATCACTATCCCGCGCAGTTGTCGGGCGGAGAGCAGCAACGCGTGGCGCTGGCCCGTGCGTTCGCGAACGAGCCCCGCCTGCTGTTCGCGGACGAGCCCACCGGCAACCTGGACTCGGCCACCGGCGAGACCGTGATCGGTCTGATGGAGGAGCTGAACCGCGATGTGCGCACCACGCTGGTGCTGGTGACGCACGACCTGGCGCTGGCGGAGCGCGCCCGCCGCATCATCCGTCTCAAGGACGGGCAGATGGTCGCGGATGAGCGCCGGACGGACGCGCACCCCGCACACTCCGCCGTCTGACCCGATGTTCGCGCTTCGTTTCGCGTGGCGGGAGGGCCGGGCCGGCGTGCGGCAGATCGGTGTCTACATGATGTCGATCACGCTGGGCGTGGCGGCGCTGGTCGCCCTCCACTCCTTCCGCGGCGACGTCACCCGTTCCGTCGAGGCCGAGGCGCGCGCCATCCTGGGCGCGGACCTGCGCTTCAGCCGGGGTACGCCCTTCTCGGACTCGATCCGGGCCGTGACGGATTCGCTCGCCGCCGAGGGCGCGCAGGTCGCGGCCGTCACCACCCTCGCGTCCATGGCGCTCAACGAGCGCACCGGCACCACCCGTCTGGTGCAGGTCCGCGGGGTCGAGCCCGGCTTCCCCTTCTACGGAGCGGTGCGGACGGATCCCGACGGCGCCTGGGCTCGGCTGGGGGACGCGCGCGGCGTGCTCGTGGACGAGGCGGTCCTGGTGCAGCTCGATGCGCGCATCGGCGACACGATCAGCGTGGGCCGCTCGCGCTTCCCTCTGCTGGGCACGGTGGACGGCCTGCCCACCGACATCGGCTTCCAGTCGGCGGTGGGCCCGCGCGTCTATCTGCCGGCCGCGGCGCTGCCCGCTACGGGGCTGCTGACGTTCGGGAGCCTGGCCCGCCACGAGATCTACGTCCGCCTGCCCGAGGGGAGCGACGCCGAGGAGCTCGACGAGCGCTACGGGGAGATGGCACGTGGACAGAATACGCGCATCACCACCGCGGACGAGCAGGCCGAGGATCTCACCGAAGGCACGCGCATCCTGAGCCGGTTCCTGGGGCTGGTGGGTCTGGCCGCGCTCCTGCTGGGTGGGATCGGTGTGGCGAGCGCCATCCACGTCTACGTCCAGGGCAAGCTCACCGCGGTCGCCGTGCTCCGCTGCCTGGGCGCCCGCCAGGGCACGGTCTTCGCCGCCTATCTGCTGCAGGCCGCGCTCCTGGGCCTGGGAGGCGCCGCCCTCGGCGTCGCCGGTGGCCTGCTGCTCCAACGCCTGCTGCCGCGCGTGGTGGGGGACCTGCTGCCCGTGACCATCGTTCCGCGCACGGATCCCGCGGCGGTGGTGGCCGGTCTGTTGATCGGCATCTGGGTCTCCGTCGTGTTCGCGCTGCTGCCCCTGCTGGCCGTGCGCGGCGTGGCCCCTCTGCAGGCCATCCGGCGCGACGTGGAGCCGGAGCGTGCGAGTCGCGCGGCGCGCGGTCTGGCCGTCGGTGCGCTCGTGCTCAGCATCGCGGGGCTGAGCGTGTGGCAGGCCCCGACCCCGGCCATCGGCGCGGGCTTCGCCGCCGGTCTGGCGGTCACGCTGGGGCTCCTGTGGGTGGCGGCACGTGCGCTCGTGTCCGGCACGCGCCGCTTCTTTCCCGCCCGAGCGGGCTACACCGTGCGGCAGGGCGTGTCCAACCTCTTCCGTCCGCACAACCAGACGGTTTCGGTGACGCTCGCGCTGGGCTTCGGCGTCTACGTGATCGGCGCCGTGGCGTTGATCGAGCGCAGCCTGCAGCGCCAGCTGGACTTCGACGCGGGCGCCTCCCAGGCCAATGTGCTGCTGTTCGACGTGCAGCCCGACCAGCGAAGCGGGGTGGTGGACCTCGTCGGGTCCGTGTCGGAGGGGCCCGTGGACGTCACCCCGATCGTGACGGCCCGCATCGCCGCCCTGGATGGCGTCTCGGTCACGGAGCTGCTCGCGGACACCACGGAGGCGGCGCCGGAGCGCTGGGCGCTCCGGCGCGTGTACCGCAACACCTATCGGGAGGGCGGCCTCACGGACGCCGAGACCCTGGTGGCCGGGTCCTGGTGGGACACGACCACGGCCGGCCCTCCCGACCTGGACGGTCTGCCGCCCGTCTCGGTCGAGCAGGACCTGGCCGCGGACCTGGGGGTGGGCGTGGGTGACCGCATCACCTGGGACGTGCAGGGCCGGACGATCGAGACCCGGATCGGTAGCCTGCGCGCGGTCGACTGGGCCCGCTTCCAGACCAACTTCTTCGTGGTCTTCCCGCCCGGAGTGCTGGAGGAGGCGCCGCACACCCTGCTGGCGCTCGCGCGCGTGCCGGACGTGGAGACGCGGACCGCGCTGCAGCGCGACCTGGTGCGCGCCTATCCCAACGTGTCCGTGCTGGACCTCGCACAGGTGCAGGAGGTCCTCGACCGCGTGCTGGGCACCGTGTCGGGTGCGCTGCGCTTCCTGGCTGGATTCTCGGTGCTGGGAGGGATCCTGGTGCTGGTGGGTGCACTGGCCACGTCGCGCTTCCAGCGCATGCGGGAAGGCGCGCTCCTCAAGACGCTGGGCGCCCGTCGGCGTCAGGTGCTGGCCGTGCTCACCACGGAGTACTTCGCGTTGGGCGCGTTGGGCGCGCTGGCGGGGTTGGCCCTGGCCACGGTGGCGGCATGGGGCGTGGTGCGCTTCGTGTTCGATGGCCCCTTCGTGTTCCCCGTCGGGATCACCGCCGCCATCGCCGTGGGCGTGACCGCGGGCACCGTCCTGATCGGCATGGCCGGCAGCCGGAACGTGCTGGGCCGGCCCCCGCTCGCCGTCCTGCGCGAGATCACCGAGTAGGCGCGAACGGCCGGGCCCGCACGCGGACGGACGGCCAGGGCGGCCTGCGGCCGGTCACGGGCCCGCGCACCGCACGGATCCGGATGCTCAGGCGGGATTTCCGAAGCGGCCCTCGGACATCCGCTCGGCCACCGACCACCCCATGGTCTCCGTGACGCCGAAGGCCACGCCCGCGTTCAGCACGTTCCCCAGCCCCGGCACGAAGCGCAGCAGCACCTTGGCCGCGCCGCGGCCGACAATGGTCCCGAGCGAGGCATAGACGACTGAACGCGCCGCCGCATCGGTGACCTCGAGCCCGAAGACGCGCCCGAGCCCCACGATCATCGCCACCTGGACCGGCATGATCAGGATGGCATCTCCTCCCGGGACCTGGGCCAGCCCTGCGCCGATCCCGGCGGCCGCGGTGCCGGCGGCATGGATGATGGTCGCGCAGCGCTTCTGTTGCTCGTCGGTCACGGGGAGCCTCCTCGGCATCATGGGATACGGCCCGCGCGCCGGAGGGCGGGCTCCGGGGGGTCGCGCACGTTCCCCCTACGTCGGGTGCGCGCGATCTGCTTCAACGCCCGTGCCGCGCGGACCGGGGTCTGCCCGGCCCTTTCGTCGCGGCTCAACCCGCCGCACGGCGGCCACGTCGCACGCCCGCCTCGGAACGCCGGTACGCCGGGGTCCGGCAGCCCGTTCCCGACCGGGGTCCGGACCCGGCCGGATCACGCGATCCGTGGCGGTGGCGCGCGCCGGCACGATGCTCGCGCACGTGGGGTCTCCGCGCCGGCCAGGCGCGCGGTCGGACCCTTTCAAGTGGAAGGAAATCATGCTTCAACGATCGATCGCAGCGGCGGTCCTCGCGATCGTCGCGCTCCCGCTGGCGGTCGCGGCGCAGACGAGCGACCTCACGGTGGGGACGAGCTTCGGGTATCAGGACGGCGTGGGCACCCGCCTCTTCGCCGTGCGGGGCAACGTCGCGGAGGGCCTCCCGGTGCTGGTGCGGGGCGAGCTCGGATACGTCGCCACGGATCCGGGAAGCGCGCCGAACGCCCGGCGGATCTTCATCAACAACGCCACCAACGGAACGCCCGCCTCGAGCGGTCGCACGCTGGATGCCGCCTTCGATGTCCTGCTGCGCACATCCCGGTTCGGCGTGCCGAGGGCGTACTGGTACGCGGGCGTGCGGTATGCCCGCTTCAAGGGAAACTTCAAGTATATCGGGGGCAACGAGGACTTCGACGTCGTCAGCAACCACTGGGGTCTGGGTGCCGGGGTGCAGAGCTTCCACGCCATGACGCCGCGCCTCGACCTCGTCCTGACCGGCGGACTGGAGGTCTTCCGGAGCGCCCGTCTCACCGGTCACGACACGTCGTACGCGCCCGGTGACGAGAACGTCAACGCGCGCGAGGACTACACCTACGGGGATGCCGACGAGGCCATCCATCAGCCCAAGCTGCGCCCGGTCCTGAGCGTGGGCTTCGGCTACCGGATGGGACCCCGGTAGGGCGGCGCGCGCGGATTCCCGGGACGGCGGACCGGCGGGCGTCCCCGGCCGCGCCGCGCCCGGAGGGCGTCCCTGGTCGGTGCGCGCCCGGCGGGCGTCCCTGGCCGGTCCGCGCCCCGGCGGGCGTCCCCGGCCGGTCCGCGCCCCGGCGGTCGGTCCAGCGGACCGCGGGCGTCCGTTCCTTCAGGGCGCGGGCGGCTCGTTCGACTCGGCGCCGTACTCCTGCAGCTTCCGATAGAGCGTCTTGCGATCGAGGCCCAGGATCTCGGCCGCGCGCGATTTGTTGCCGCCGGTGATGCGCAGGATCTCGAGCGTGTAGGCGCGCTCCACCTCCGCAAGCGGCAGGTGGCGAGCGCCGGCCTCGTAGATGGTCGCCCGCAACAGGCTCCCGTCCCGGACCCGATCGGGCAGGGCGTCCGGTCCGATCTCATCGGCCTCCGACAGCGTGGCGGCGCGCTCCACCACGCTCCGGAGCTCCCGCACGTTGCCGGGCCAGGCATAGCCGGTGAGCACGCCCATCGCGGGAATCGAGAAGCGCCGCGCTGCTCCGGAAGAAGCGGGAAAGCGGGCCAGGAAGTGCTCGACCAGGGCGGTGATGTCGGCCGGCCGCTCGCGTAGCGGCACGACGTGCAGCGTCAGGCCGTTGAGGCGCCAGTAGAGGTCCTCGCGGAAGCGCCCGGCGGAGACCTCCTCGTCCAGATCCCGGTTGGTGGCGGCAACCAGCCGCACATCCACGTGTCGCGAGCGGGTGGCACCCACCCGGCGGATCTCCCCGTCCTCCAGGGCCCGGAGCAGCTTCGGTTGCAGCGCCGGCGGCAGCTCGCCGATCTCGTCCAGGTAGAGGGTCCCGCCGTCGGCCTCCTCGAAGAGCCCGGTCTTGGCGCGGTCGGCGCCGGTGAACGCGCCCCGCTCGTGACCGAAGAGCTCCGATTCCAGCAGGTTCTCGGGGAGCGTGGCGCAGTTGACCGCCACCATGGCCGCGCGACCGGACGCGGCGTGTACGGCCCGCGCCACCAGCTCCTTGCCCGTTCCCGTCTCGCCCGTGATCAGCACCGGCAGCGGGGAACGCGCCACCTTGCCGATCATCTCCAGCAACGCGCGCGTCGGGCCGCTGCTGCCCACGATCCCGTCGATCGCGCGCGTCCGTGCCCGCGCGGGGGACGCGGCCGTCTCGCGCCGAAGGCGGCTCTCCTCGAGGGCGCGTTGCACCGAGAGCAACAGCTCGTCGTTCGAGAAGGGCTTGGTCAGGTAGTCGAAGGCGCCTTGCTTGACCAGCTCGATCGCGGAGTCGATGGAGCCGAAGGCGGTGATCACGATGACGTTCACATCCGGCCGCTGACGGCGCACCGCCTCCAGGACGTCGCGTCCCGTGGCGCCCGGCATGCGCAGGTCCGTGATGACGAGGCGCACGTCGGGTCGCTCGAGGTCGTCGATCGCGTCCCGTCCCGAGGGGACAGCCCGGACGCGGTAGCCGGATTCATCGAGGACTTCCTGGAGGAGGACGCGCAGATCGCGGTCGTCCTCGGCGAGGAGGATGCAGTCACTGGATGGCATGGATCGCGGGTGTGGGGGCGGGGAGGGCAAGGGTCAGGCAGGTGCCGGGACCGCCGTCGTCGATCAGCTCCAGCACCCCACCATGCTCTTCGATGATCAGCCGCGCCACCGCCAACCCCAGTCCGGTCCCACCGCCGTCGGCCTTGGTGGTGAAGAAGGGCTCGAACACCTGCGCGCGATGCTCGGGCGCGATTCCCGGGCCGCTGTCCCGCACGTCCACGCGCACACCGGCATCGTCGAGGCCGACGTCGACCGTGACGGCGCGGGGCCGCGCGCGGTCGGGCTCGCGGCTCATGGCCTGTTGCGCGTTCAACAGCAGATTGAGCAGCACCTGCTGGAGGGCGTCACGATCGCCGTGGACCACGGCCCGGGGTGCGCCGGTACGGCCGAGCTCGATGCCCTCGGCATCGAACTGCATGGAGACGAGCTCCAGCGTCTCATCGATGAGCGGCACCAGGTCCACGGGGCCGGGCCGGCGTTCGCGGGGCCGAGCGAAGTCGAGAAGGCTCCGGACGATGCGGGTGATGCGATCGATCTGTTGCACGATGATGGAGAGGTCTCGGGACTCCGCGCCGGCCCGCGCGTGCCGGCGTGCCATCAGGTCCGCGCGCCCGCGGATCACGTGCAGCGGTGCACCGATCTCGTGGGCCAACCCGGCGGCGAGCTGGCCGATGATGGCCATCTTCTCCGCCTGTCGGATCTGCCGCTCCAACAGCAGGCGCTCCTCGGTCCCGCGCAGCAGCTCCGTACGGGCCTGTTCGAGGCCCGCCGCCATCCGGTTCAGCTCGGCCGCGACGCTGGCCAGCTCCGCGATCGCGGCGTCCGCGTCCACGCGGGTGTCCAACTGCCCGCTCCCCAGCGCCCGGACGCCTTCCGCGAAACGGGCCAGGGGCTCGGACACGAGGCGTCGGACGAGCCAGAGCAGGGCCAGCGTCAGCGAAGCGAGCAGCACCAGGGTGTTGAGCGCGAAGCGGACGCGGGTGGCCGCCTGCTCCTGGTTCACGAAGGACAGCGGCTGCAATACCTCGAACGCGCCGACCACGCGCCCGTCCGGATCCTCGATCGCGCGGACCACGGAGTAGACGTCGACATCGTCCTGCGCCCGCTCGAACTCGCCCGGGCGACCGGAACGAAGCACCTCGCGCACCTGTTCGGGAGTCGCGTAGTCCGTGCTGTCGGCTCCTGCCCCGGGTCCGTACACCGGCCGCCCCTCGAGGTCGTAGACCACGACGCCGTAGATGCTGGGTTGCAGGGAGATGCGCCGCACGATCGCCGGTACCCCGGCGCGGTCCGGGTCCTGGAAGGCCGCGTCGAGCGCCAGCCCCAGTGCCGTGGCGTACGCCTGCGTCTCGCGTCGGGCCTCCGCGATGAGCGTGCGCTCGCGTTGCACCAGGGCCCACACCGCGAAGGCGGCCATCACGCCGCCGACCAGCAGCAGGAGCGGGAGCAGGAGGCGCGACGCCAACGACGTGCGCGAAGCCACGTGCGCAGGAGCCGTAGGCGCCATGGAAGTCCGCGTCAGGAGGAAGCGACCCGCAGTCTAGGGCCACACCCGGGGAGCGGCCAGCGCACATCCGGGGGGCGGCTGCTGGACCCGCGCGCCCGCTACCGGCGCCCGCCCTGCTTCGGCGCGCGACGACCGCCCCGGTCTCGTGTGGCCGGCCGGGACGGCGAACGGGCCCGGGTGTCGGGACCCGGACCCGTCGTCCAACAGCGAGTGCCCCGCGAGGGGACGCCCGCCGCTTCCGTAGCGTGTCAGGTCAACGGACCACGAACTCGCCGCGACGGTTGCGGGCCCAGGAGCCTTCGCCCTCGCCGCGCTCCAGGGGCCGCTCCTCTCCGTAGCTGCGGACCTCGAAGCGACCGGCCGTGAGCCCGAAGCTCGTGAAATAGTCCTTGATGGCGTTCGCGCGCCGAAGACCCAGCGCGAGGTTGTACTCGGTGGAGCCGCGGTCGTCGGCGTGCCCATCGATCTGGAGCCGCACGTCCGGATCCTGACGCAGCACCTGGACCTTCGCGTCCAGGAGGGCGCGCTGATCCGGCCGGATGACGGCGCGGTCGTAGTCGAAGAACACCATCTCGGTCAGCACCGCGCGTCGGCGGGCAGCCTCGGCGGCCGCATCGGTCGTGGAGCCCGGGTCCGAACGAACGGCGTTGCGGGCCGGCGCGGGTTGCGACGCCATGACGGCGGGAGCCGGCGCGGCCTCGGCGGGCTTCTTCCCGCAGGCGCCGGTCGCCAGGCCCAGAGTGATCAGGAGACCGGTGAGGCCGGTCCCACGGAAGCTGCGGTTCATCGGGGATCCTCGGTGTCGATAGGGGTGATGTGCCGATCGGGTTCGATCGTCGTGCTCGGTCTCGGCGGAACCAGCACGACGGGAGCCAACGAACGCAGCGCGAGCTGCGTGGCGGTGCAGCCCAGCCGGAGCGGCTGGTAGCCGGATTGCCCGTGGGTGCCTGCGACCAGGAAGTAGGCGCGGCGCTCTTCGGCGGCATGGATCAGCTCGACCCAGGGGACGCCCTCGCGCTCCTCGATGGAAGGCGGGTGATCCCCGAGGCGCTCCAGCCAGGCCCGCCGCCGCGCCGCGGTCCCGCCCGCCGGCAGTCCGTCGCGCCGGCGCACGTGGACGACATGGACCGACGTCCCGCGCTCGCTGCCCATCCTGCGGGCCACCTCGAACGCGTGCGCGGACGCTTCGGAGAAATCGACACCGACGACGATCACGTGGGCCTCGGCAGGGGGGCGCGGCCTGCGCCCGGTTCGGGGCTGCGCAATGCCGGAAGCGTGCCGCGGCGCCTCCGCCCCCGGGCCTGCGCACAAGATCCACGACTGCAAGGCGTTGAGCGGAGGGGACGCCGTCGCGGACGGGCGCCCGGGCGCCACCGTCCCGCGGTGCGGGGGGGCGGGGCTCCCCGACGGTGGGGCAGAATGCCACGGCAGACGGGGGGAATGCTGCGCGACCGACCCGGGCGGGGCCCCGGACGCGAAACGGGGTGGGCGCCTGCGCGCCCACCCCGTTCCCCGCGACCCGAGGGCCGCTCCGGTCACGTCCCGCCGATCAATACCGGTAGTGGTCCGGCTTGAACGGGCCGTCCGCGGCCACGCCGATGTAGGTGGCCTGCTCGGGCGTGAGCTCCGTGAGCTTCACGCCCAGGTGCTCCAGGTGCAGACGGGCCACCTTCTCGTCCAGGTGCTTGGGCAGCATGTAGACGCTCTTCTCGTACTGGTCCGAATTGCGGGCCAGCTCGATCTGGGCCATCACCTGGTTGGTGAAGCTGGCGCTCATCACGAAGCTCGGATGGCCGGTGGCGCAGCCCAGGTTGAGCAGACGGCCTTCCGCCAGGATCAGCACGGAGTGCCCGTCCGGGAAGATGAACTCGTCGTACTGCGGCTTGATGTTCCGGCGCTGCACCTTGTGCTTCTTCAGGCCGGCCATGTCGATCTCGTTGTCGAAGTGGCCGATGTTGCCGATGATCGCCTTGTTCTTCATGCGCGCCATGTGATCGTAGGTGATCACGTCCTTGTTGCCGGTGGCGGTGATGAAGATGTCCGCGTAGTCGAGCACGTCCTCGACCCGCTTGACCTCGAAGCCCTCCATCGCGGCCTGCAGGGCGCAGATCGGATCGATCTCGGTCACGATGACGCGCGCGCCCTGTCCCTTCAGCGCCTGGGCGCAGCCCTTGCCCACCTCACCATAGCCGCAGACGACCGCCGTCTTGCCGGAGATCATCACGTCGCTGGCGCGGTTGAGCCCGTCGATGACGGAGTGCCGGCAGCCGTAGATGTTGTCGAACTTCGACTTGGTGACGGAGTCGTTGACGTTGATGGCCGGGAAGAGCAGGGTGCCGGCCTTCTCCATCTCGTAGAGACGGTGCACGCCCGTGGTGGTCTCCTCCGACACGCCCTGGATCGTGGAGGACAGGCGCGTCCACCGACCCGGGTCGCTGTCGAGCGTGCGGCGCAGCAGGTCCAGGATGACGCCCCACTCCTCGGGCTCGCTGCTCTCGTCGAACGCGGGGACGGCACCGGCCGCCTCGTACTCGACGCCCTTGTGGAGCAGCAGGGTGGCGTCACCGCCGTCATCCACCAGCAGGTCCGGCCCGGAGCCGTCCGGCCACATCAGCGCCATCTCGGTGCACCACCAGTACTCCTCCAGCGTCTCGCCCTTCCAGGCGTAGACGGCGCAGCCCGTCGGGTTCTCCACGGTCCCGTCCCGGCCCACGGCCACCGCGGCCGCGGCGTGGTCCTGGGTCGAGAAGATGTTGCAGGACACCCAGCGCACGTCGGCGCCGAGATCCATGAGCGTCTCGATCAGCACCGCGGTCTGTACGGTCATGTGCAGCGAGCCCATGACCTTGAGCCCGGCCAGCGGCTGGGTCTCGGCGTACTCGCGGCGCACGGCCATGAGGCCGGGCATCTCGTGCTCGGCCAGCTCGATCTCCTTGCGGCCCCATTCGGCGAGGCTCAGGTCGGCCACCTTGAAGGGCGGACGGTCGGTGGCCACGGCGTTCTTGGTCAGGACTCCACTTTCCATGGGATGTCGGATCCTCGGTCGGGTTCGGGTTGGGTGGTGTGTCGGTGTCGGGTTCAGGTCCGGGTCGCCGTGCCCACGAAGAGCAGCGGCCCGGAGGCGTCGGGGTCGGGCACGAGACCGCGGTGCACGTAGCGCGCGAAGCCCGCGGCGCGGGTCCAGCCCCGCATCCGCTCCTCGCTGAAGCCGGGCCACAGGTGCCCCATCGTCTGGCGGTACTCCGGGCGGCCGTGCTCGCGCATGTCCACGACCAGCAGGCGCCCGCCCGGGGTGAGCACACGGCGGGCCTCGGCCAACGCACGCTCGGGCTCCGGCACGTAGTGGAGCACGAGCACGAGCAGGGCCAGATCCACGGAGCCGTCGTCGAGCGGCACGGCTTCCAGCTCGCCCGCCCGTATTTCGGCGTTCGGCTGGTCGGCCAGCCGCGACCGGGCGGCAGCCAGCATCTCCGCCGACCGGTCCAGCGCGATGACGCGCCGTACGAACGGCGCCACGGCCTCGGCCAGCGCGCCCGTCCCGGCGCCCAGGTCGGCCACCGTCCAGGCCGGGTCCAACAGCCCCAGCAGGAGGGAGGCCTCGGTGCTGCGCCCGAAGAGCTGGACCCGGAGCGCGTCCCAGTCGGCCGCCGCGCCCGAGAAGAACTCCTCCGAGCGGCGACGGCGCTCCGCGAGGACGGCGCGCGCCCGCTCGGCGTCCTCGTCCCGCCAGGGGGCTTCGGCGAGGGAGGACCGCACCACCCGCCACAGGCCACTCTGGTCCTCGGGCAGGTCGGGCGAGAGCTGATAGTGCCGACTGGTGCCGTCCGCCCGGACGCGGAGCCACCCGTCCGCGGAGAGCACCTTCAGGTGCCGCGAAACGGACGATTGTGGGAGCTGTACCACAGATGTGAGCTCCGACACCGTGAACTCGCTGCGGTCCAGAAGCACAAGGATCCGCAAGCGATTCTCGTCGTTCAAGGCCTCGAGGCGGGCCAGGATCTCGGGTCGGGCCGTCAATATATCCATATTTGCGGATCAAAGGATACACTGATCGTGCCCGGCTGTAAAGCCGGGCGTCCAGCGATGGGCCGGACGTCCTGGGGCCCTCGGCGACCCCGCGTGCGCCCTCCCCTGCGAAACCCGCGCCGGGCCGCGGCGTACCCGGAGGGACGGTGCACCCACCCTTCCGCCCGGACCCCATGCGTCGCTCCCTGCTGCCCCTGCTCCTGCTCCTGGCGGGAGGATGCGCCGGAGACGGGGTCGGCATCCTGGACGTCGCCCCCGGCGGGGACGCCGCGGCCTTCGCCGCCCACCTCGAGGCCGCCCTTCCCGGGGAGATGGCCGCGTTCGGCATCCCGGGGATGGCCGTCGCCCTCCTGGAGCACGGGCAGGTCGCGTGGAGTCGGGGCTTCGGCCTGGCCGATCCCGTGCGCGGGGTGCCGGTCGACCCGTCCGGCACCGTCTTCCAGGTCGCCTCGCTGTCCAAGCCGGTCGTGGCGTGGGCCGTGGCCCGGCTGGCCGAGGAAGGGCGCCTGGACCTCGACGCCCCGGTCGAGTCCGTGCTGACGCGGTGGCACTTCCCCGAGTCCGACTTCGACGTCTCGGCGGTCACGGCGCGCCGCCTCCTCAGCCATACGGCCGGGACGTCCATCCACGGGTACCTGGGCTTCGATCCCGACGTCCCGCTCCCGACCCTCGAAGCGTCCCTGGACGGCGCCACGCTGGGCCTCGGCCCCGTGCGGCTGATCGCCGACCCGGGTCGCGGGTGGCGGTATTCGGGAGGGGGCTACACGGTGCTGCAACTCCTGGTGGAGGAGGTCACGGGCCGCCCCTTCGCGGAGCACATGCGCGACGCCGTGCTCCAGCCGCTCGGCATGACGTCCTCTGCCTTCGACTGGGCCGACGGGCTACGTCCCCGCACCGCTGTCCCGCATTCGGTCCGGGACGCGCCGCTCCCCAACTACCTGTACCGGGCCCAGGCGGCCGCCGGACTCTACTCCACGCTGTCGGACTACGCCCGCTTCGTGGTGGCCAGCATGGACGGGGCGGGTGGAGGAGGGGTGTTGCCGGGGCCCGTCGCACAGGGGCTCCACGCCCGGGCCGACGCTGCGGTGGGCTACGGGCTCGGCCACCAACGCTTCACGCTGGCGGACGGCCGCGTCCTCGTGGGGCATGTCGGGCTGAACCGCGGCTGGCGGGCCTTCTGGCTCATGGAGCCGGCAGCGGGCTCGGGGATCGTGGTCCTGTCGAACTCGCAGGACGTCTACGACCTGCCCTCGCGCACCATATGCGCGTGGACCCGGGCCGTGCTCTCCGCGACGATCGTCTTTCCGGTGGGCATCGCCGGCTGCCAGGGACGCTGACGTCGCAGGGACCCTGACCTCGGACGCCACCGTGCCCCCGGGTGCTCCGGGGTGCACGGCCTGCTCCGGCACGTCTCCGGCAGGCAGGGTCGAGCAGGGGGCGGAGCCGTCAGGCGCTCGGGAGACCCGTCACTCCCTCCGCTCGAGCAGCCAGCGCAGGCGGGCCACGACCATCTCGATGGCGACCTCGTTCTCGCCTCCGGTGGGGATGATCACGTCCGCCCAGCGCTTGCTCGGCTCCACGAACTCCAGGTGCATGGGACGCACCGTGTCCAGGTACTGACGGATCACCGACTCCACCGTGCGTCCCCGCTCGGCCACGTCGCGCTCGAGGCGGCGGATGAAGCGCACGTCCGCGTCCGTGTCCACGAAGATCTTGATGTCGAGCCGCCGTCGGAGCTCGGGCTCGGCGAGCACCAGGATCCCGTCCACGATGACGACGGGGGTGGGCTCGATGCGTCGCGTGGCACCCGTGCGCGTGTGCGTGGCGAAGTCGTAGATGGGCACGTCGACCCCGTGGCCTCCCCGCAAGGCGTCGACGTGGGCGAGCAGGAGGGGGAGGTCGAGCGCGTCGGGGTGGTCGAAGTTGACGAGGCTGCGCTCGTCCGGGCTCAGGTGTCCGTAGTCGCGGTAGTAGGCGTCCGCGTGCACGATGCCCACCCGGCCGGGACCGAGCACGTCCAGGATGCGGCCCACCACCGTGCTCTTGCCCGAGCCGGATCCGCCCGCAGTGCCGATCAGGACGGGCGCGTTCACGGCGTGCCGCCGGCCGTGGCGGCGGGTCGCGCCTCATGCAGGGCATAGACCGTCACGGGCTCCGCCTTCCCGCGCAACGCGACCGTCTCGATGGGCTCGAACGTGAAGGCATGCGCGCCGCGCACGCCGTCCACGATGGCCTCCGATGCGAGGGCCTCCACGGCCAGGTCCCGGCACCGCTCCTGGATGCGGGCGGCCGTGTTGAGCACGTCTCCGGTGAAGACGAGGTCCCGCGTCAGCACGCCGATCTCGCCCGCCATCACCACCCCCTGGTGGAAGGCGGCCCGGAACGACGGGACGGCGCCGTAGCGGGCCTCGTACTGTGGGGCGCGCGCCGCCAACGTCGCGCGGACGAGCGAGAGACAGGACAGGCAGCGTGCGTCTTCGAGGCCCTGGCGGTCGCGCCAGCTGACGATCACCTCGTCGCCCACGTACTGGTAGATCTCGCCGCGCGCGCGGGCGATGGGCTCGGCCAGATCGCGATAGGTCTCCGCCAGGAACTCGTGGTACCGCTCGGGCCCGAGCCGCTCGGCGAGAGGCGTGGATCCGGCGAGGTCGAGGAACAGGAACGTGCGCCGCTCCGGGCGCGGCCGCTGGTAGCGGCCCAGGACGAAGTGGGTCCAGAAGCCGGGCCCGAGGATGTCGAAGACCTCCACGAGGAAGGACGTCAACGTGGCGACCCCCGTCCAGAAGAGCAGGTTGCGGACGGTCCAGGGCCCGAAGAACCAGGCGTTGGCGCCCGACAGGGTCGTGGGATCGAGGAGGGGGCGTCCCAGCTCCAGGGAGAAGTACCACAGGTTCCCCGTCCAGGTGAGCACCAGGATGACGGTCACGTACGTGAGCGCGTGCGCCGCGACCACCAGCCAGAAGGGCTGCCGGCGCAGCCGCTCCTTGATGAAGAAGATCACGATCCCGGCCGCGATGGGGCCGCCGACCAGCGCGGCCAGCGGATTCAGGGCCAGGGAGCGTCCGAACGAATAGAAGGACACGTCCGCCTGGTAGGCCCGATACACCAGCTCGTCGTACAGGGGCTGCACGAGCGACAGCACGGTCCAGAAGGCGGTGATGCCCGCCACCTTGGCGAGCCGCAGCCGGAACATCAGGTCCGGCTCCGACCGGCGGGACGGGGAGCCCCTCCGACCGGGGAGCCGCACGCGGAGCCAGCGGGGATGTGGACGTGCATGCCGACAGGGTAGGGGCGCACCGTCCATCCGGACAGGCACGGCTCCGGTCCCGGCCGCGACCCGGAGCGCAGACGGCCGCCCCTTGCATTCGCCCGGCGGAACGTCTTTTCTGGTGGGCCGTGTGCCGGCCCGCGGTGCACGCGACCCGAGCGGCCCGATGGAGGGCGGATGTCGACGCAGATCGCGGAGTCGAAGTTCATCTGGAAGGACGGTACCCTGATCCCCTGGAAGGATGCCACGCTGCACGTCCTGTCCACGGTGGTCCAGTTCGGCACGTCCGTCTTCGAGGGGATCCGCTGTTACGAGACCCCGCGCGGCCCCGCGATCTTCCGGCTCGACGCCCACATCCGGCGGCTCGTGGAGTCGGCGCGCATCTACCGGATGCCGTCGCGCTGGGACGCTTCCCAGATCGCCCAGGCGTGCGTGGACGTGGTCCGTGAGAACGAGCTGCGCAGCTGCTATGTCCGTCCCATGATCCTGCGGGGATACGGTGCGGCGGGGCTGAACCCGGCCGCCAGCCCGGTCGAGACCTGGGTGCCGGCGTTCGCCTGGGGGACCTATCTCGGCGCCGGTGCGCTGGAGAAGGGCGTGGACGTGTGCGTCTCCTCCTGGCACCGCGCGGCGCCCAACACGTTCCCCATGGCCGCCAAGGCCGGTGGCCACTATGTGAACGCGCAGCTCATCAAGATGGAGGCGCTCCAGAACGGCTACGCAGAAGGGATCGCACTCGGCCCGAGCGGCCTCGTCAGCGAAGGCAGCGGACAGAACCTGTTCCTGGTGCGCGACGGGGTGCTCATCACGCCGGTGCTGGACGGCACGTCGCTGCGTGGCATCACGCGTCACGCGATCATCGTGCTGGCGCGCGAGATGGGGCTCGAGGTGAAGGAGCAGCTGGTTCCGCGCGAAGCGCTGTATGCCGCGGAGGAGATGTTCTTCACGGGGACCGCCGCGGAGGTCACGCCCATCACCAGCGTCGACCGCATCACGATCGGCGACGGAAGCGCCGGTGAGCTCACCCTGAAGATCCAGCGGCGCTTCATGGAGGTCGTGACCGGCCAGGCCGACGATCGCTGGGGGTGGCTCACGCACGTCGGGTGAGCCGCACACCCCCGCGTTCTGCCACGACCCTGGCCGCTTGCCCGACCGGACGGGCACCGCGGAGGGGGCTCCGGGATCGAACGGTGCCGCTAAGTGGTTTTCCCCATTTATCTTGGCGGGAGACCCCCAGACCGGGTCCGCCCTTTGCCCTCAGGATCGGTCGACGGGCTCGGATGGTGACCGACGAGGGCGCCACTTCGACAGACCAAACCGTTCCGAGACAGGCCCGAACGTTCAGGCCCGGACGAGCCCCGCCTCGCGCCAGCACCCTCCGACCTCCGGGTCGGGGGGTGCGCTCGTTTCCGGTCGATGCATCCCGCCCCGGTCGACACTCTTCGCCGTCCGGGGCGGCAGTCGCTGCCGGTTCCTCGGGGCGGACGCGTAGCGCGCGCACCCGGGAAGCGACGCGGTTCGGGGCGTCTCATCCTTCATACGGTGAGCCGTGTAGCACGGCCCCCCTTTTGCTCGTGCGGGATCGATCGAGTCCCCCGCTCGCGAATCCCAGGTACCGCCAACCGGATGTCCATGAAGCCGACGAGCGCCACGACCCTCGCGGAACCGGCCCCGCCCCGGGCGCCGGCCCGGGAGATCCGGGTCCTCCTCCTGGATGATGCGGAGGCGACGCGTCGGGCCGGAGACCTCCTGGTGGCCGAGGGCTACCGGGTGGACGTGCTGGACCCGAGGCAGGGGACGGAGCCGCTCGACTCGCTCGAGTTGGGACCGGATCAAGCGGTGATCTGCGATGTCGATCACGCGGGCCGCCGCTCGGTCGACGTGGTGCGGTCGCTGCGCCGGCGCTCGCGAGGGACGCCCTTCATCCTCCTGTCCGCCCATCCTGCGGTCGGCACCGCCACCGAGATCTTCGATGACCGGGCGTACGTGTGCGTGCGCAAGCCGGTGGCCACGGACGACCTGCTCCGGGTGTTGCGGCGCTCCGCCCTGCAACAGCGCATGGTCCGGCTGCAGCGCGAGGCCCAACGCGATCTGGCGCCGGCGCAGTCGGATCTCTCCGCGAGGTTCCAGAACGCGCTCGCTTCCCTCTGGATCGCCTACCAGCCGATCATCGATCGCGGATGGCGCATCTGGGGGTACGAAGCGCTGCTGCGGACCGAGGAGCCGTCCCTGCGCAACCCGCCCGTCTTCCTGCAGGCCGCGCAGGATCTGGGCCGCGTGGCCGAGCTGGCGGAGCTGATCTGGGAGCGGGCGACCGAGCCGTTCCTGCGGTTCGAGCCCAAGGCGGCGCTCTTCATGAACATCGATCCCAACCAGCTCGAGATGGACGAGCTGTTCCCCGCCCACCACCCCGCACGGCGCATCGCGGACCGGGTCATCTTCGAGGTGCGGGGTCAGGCTTTCGACCTCGAGGACACGCTGGTGGCGGATCGGCTGGCGCAGCTACGCGCGCGGGGCTTCCGCATCGCCGTCGACGACCTGGGCGCCGGCTCTTCCGGGCTGGCTGCCATCGCGCAGATCGAACCGGATTTCGTGAAGCTGGATGGCGTGCTGGTCCGCGGGGTGGAGAACCACGACCGGCGTCAGCGTCTGATCGGCTCCATCTCCGGGCTGTGCTCCGACCTCGGGATCCAGTGCATCGCGTCGGGCGTGGAGACCCGCCGGGAGTTCGAATCCCTCACGCAGCTCGGCATCGGGATGTACCAGGGATTCTTCGTGGGCCGACCGATGCCGTGGGGTGCGCCGCAGAGCGGAGGCTGAGCCGGCCTCTCCTCCGGGCCCGGCCGCGCGAGCAGCGTCAGGGCACGCGTTCCACCACCAGCATCGCGCGCACGCGCACGCCGTCTCCCGTCGCGGGCATGACCTCCTGCACGCGGAGCGTTCCCCGCAGGACGTTCCCCACGCCGTCCCCCCCGCTGAACCGATCGAGCTGCAGCGAGCGCTCGACGCCGAGCTCCTCGTAGGCGAACGCCGCCGTCGTGGACGCATCGATGCGGAGGCCCGAGCGCACGAACCACGGGTCGAGCCGGATGGTCACGCAGCCGAGGCACGTGCTGTCCGCGGGCACGTCGAGACGCACGCTCAACTCCGTGGGCCGGGGTCCGAACGGGCCCGCGGCGTCCATGCCCTCGACCGATCCCCGCCACGTGCCGAGCCAGTCCGCGGCGATCCGCTCGGGTTCGGACACGGGAGGTGCCAGAAGCGACGGTGCCCGGGGCTCGGCGCACGCGGCCAGGAGGCCGAGCAGGACGACTCCGATCCCGAGGTGCATGCGCATGCCTCCAAGCTGGGCCCCGGCGGCCGGGTCGCAAGCCGCCCCGGGTGGCGGCCGGGGACGGGAGGTGGAGCGGTTCTTGTAGGGGCCGCCCCCGGCTCCTGGAGCGCGATCGCGGGGTAGGGGCCGCACAGCCGTCCGTCCCACGCCGTCCGGGCCGTCATGAAAAGCCTCCTCATCTGCCACAAGGGTGCACCGCTGGACCAGGTGGTGCTGGCCCGCTGGCTGGCGTCGTCCACCGAGCTGGTGGGCATCGTCGAGCTGGACGAGACCCGCGCCCGTCTGGCCAAGCGCGTGCGACGCGAGGTCAAGCGGGTGGGCTGGCTGCGGTTCCTGGACGTGACCGCGTTCCGGATCTGGTATCGGATGGCCCACGCGGCCCGTGACCGCGCCTGGGAGGCCCGTACGGTGGAGCGGTTCGCCGCCCGGTATCCGGATCTCCCGGGGGACCTGCCCCGGCTCGAGACGCACTCACCCAACACGCCCGAAGCGCGTGCCTTCATCGAGCGGCTGGCGCCGGACGTGATGATCGCGCGCTGCAAGCAGCTCCTGAAGCGCGAGATCTTCCAGATCCCGACCCACGGCACCTACGTGATGCATCCGGGTGTGTGTCCGGAGTACCGCAACGCGCACGGCTGCTTCTGGGCCCTGGCCAACGGAGACCGCGACAAGGTGGGGATGACCCTGCTGCGCATCGACGAGGGCGTCGACACCGGCCCGGTCTACGGCTACTTCAGCTACGACATCGACGAAGTGCGCGAGACGCACTTCGTGATCCAGTCGCGCGTGGTCCTCGACAACCTCGATCGCATCGCCGAGACGTTCCGCGCCATCGCCGCCGGGACGGCCTCGACCATCGACACGACGGGGCGGCCGTCCGGGACGTGGGGCCAGCCGTGGCTGACGCGCTGGTGGGCCTGGAAGCGCGAGGCCCGGCGGCGCGCATGAACGTCACCACGCTGCTCTACCACGACGTCGTGCAGCCCGGGGCCTGGAGCTCGTCCGGCTTCGAGGGGCCGGGCGCCGACGCGTACAAGCTCGAGGTGCCCGACTTCCTGCGGCAGCTCGACCGCATCGCGCAGGCGGTGGAGGGTCCGGCGGTCCCGATCGGCGCCGCGCTGGCGGTGCAGGGCGCGGAACCGTGGACGTTCACCGTCGACGACGGGGGGGTCACGTCGGCCACCGAGATCGCGCCCGCGCTCGAGGCGCGTGGGTGGGTGGGCCACTTCTTCGTGACCACCGGACGCATCGGCACGCCCGGCTTCGTGAGCGAGGCGCAGATCCGCGCCCTGGACCAGGCCGGGCACGTGGTGGGATCCCATACGGTCACCCACCCGACCCGGATGGCACGCGTGCCCTATCCGCGGATGGTGGAGGAGTGGACCCGGAGCCGGCAGCGGCTGGAGGACATCTTGCAGAAGTCCGTCCGGGTGGCCTCGGTTCCCGGCGGCTACTACGCGCCCCCGGTGGCGCGGGCCGCCGCGGAGGCCGGCCTGGAGATCCTCTACACGTCGGAGCCGGTGCGCGGCGTGGAAACGGTGGCGGGATGTACCGTTGTGGGACGCTATTGCGTCAAGCTGGGCACGTCGGACGACGAGGTGGTCGGCCTGGCGACCGGTCGTGGGAGCTTCCGCCTGCGCCAGTGGGCCCACTGGAACACGAAGAAGGTGGCGAAGGTGATCGGGGGTCCGCTCTACCTCAGCGCGCAGCGCTTCCTGCAGGCGCGCTCCCGCTGAACGCGGCCGAACCCCACCGCGGCCGGCCGGACCGGTGCGCCGGTCCGGATGGGTGGGATGGACGCGCCCGCCTAGACCGGGTGCGAGAAGTAGGGGTTGGCCCCGCTGGAGTGGTCGGTGGCGTCGTGCACGGCGGTGATCTCGGGGATCTCCTCCCGGAGCATGCGCTCCACACCTTGCCGCAGGGTCATGCGCGACATGGCGCACCCCTGACACCCGCCTGTCATCTCGATGTACACGTCGGTGCCGTCCACGCCGACCAGCTCGATGGCACCCCCGTGGGCCGCGACGGCGGGATTGATCCGCTCGTCCAGCATCGCGCGCACGCGGTCGGCGACGGGCCCCGTGGCGCTGGGGCCGCTCCCGGCGCGCGGCGCGGGGCGGACCTCGAAGCCCGCCTCGTTGACGCGCTCCACGTAGTCGACCTCCGCACCCTCCAGCGCGTCGACCGACGCGGCGTCGACCACCACCTGGAAGCCGCCCATGTCGAAGGTGCGGTCCTGCTGCGCCACTTCGTCGCGGCCCACGAGGGTGAGCTCGAAGCGGGGCTCGGCGGCCTCTCCGGTCATGTGGACGCGGAGCACCTCCAGGCTGTCGCCCTCTCCCATGAAGGCGAGGACGGCGTCGCGGGCGCGGTCGGTGAACGTGAGCATCAAGCCTCTCCGTGCGGGGTTCGGACTGCATACCCCCGGACGGCCCCGACAGGGTCCCTCCGGAAGGGCCGGACGGAGGCGTGCCGATGAGCACGGACGCCGTCTCGCCCGTCCCCTCCTCGCTGCGGCCCGACACGCCCGCCGCGGCCTGGCCTCCGGTCCTGGTGACGGGCGCGGAGAGCCGACCCGGCCTGCTCGTGGTGCGCGGGCTCGGCCGCGCCGGCATCCCCGTCCTGGCCGCGGGCTCCGGCCCGCGTCCGCTCGGCTTCGCGTCGCGGTATGCCCGCGTGCGGCAGGCGGTCCCATCGGCCGCCGCCGATCCCGACGGGTTCGTGGACGCGGTGGTGGACCTGGCCCGGCGCGAGGGCGCGGGCCTGATCATGCCCGCCACCGAATCCTCGCTCGTGGCGCTCGACGCCCGCCGGGACGACGTGGACGCCGCCGCCCCGCTGGCGGCCGCGCCCTCCCCCGCGGTGCGCACCAGCCTGGACAAGCGCGCCATGCTGCCGCTCGCGGCCGAGCTGGGCCTCGACGTCCCGCGCACCGCCCGGGGTGCGAGCGCGGCCGAGCTGCTGGAGCGCACGGCGGACTTCGTGTTCCCTCTCGCGATCAAGCCGTTCGGGCCGGGCGTGCTGGTGGAGGCGCAGACCGGTCGCTCGATGGACCTCAAGGTCACGTTCGCCGACGATCGCGCCGCGCTGGCGCGCATCCTGGGCGAGTGGGAGGACCGCGCCGCCGGGCTGATCGTGCAGGAGTACGTCCAGGGCCTCGGCGTGGGCGTGGAGGGGGTCTACGACCGTGGGCGACGGGTGGCGCTGCTCGCGTACGACCGCGTGCGGGAGAACCCGGTCACGGGAGGCGTGGCCACGATCCGCCGCAGCATCGCGCTCCCGGCGGACCTGGCGGCGGGCACCGATCGGCTGCTGGCCCGCCTCGGATGGCACGGGGTGGGGATGACGGAGTGGAAGCGGCGCCCGGACGGGAGCTACGTCTTCATGGAGTTGAACGGCCGCTTCTCCGCCGGGGGGGCCGTCACCATGGACTCCGGCTTCAACTTCCCGCATCTCGTGGCCGCGCTCTTCCTGGGCCGGCCGCTCCCGTCGTTTCCGCCCTACGCGCTCGGGGTGACGGAGCGATGGCTGATCGGGGATCTGCAGGCGCTCGAGCGCTACGCGGTCGCCCGCCTCGAAGGACCGGGCTCCTCCGTCGCCACCCGTCTGCCCCCGGCGCGCCGCGTGCTGACGGACTTCGTGCGCGACTTCCGGCCGGGGGTGGGGCTGGACGAGGTGAAGGGGGACGACCTGCGGCCGCTCGTGCCCTGGCTCCTCGACGTGGCATCCCAGGCCGGACGCAGCGCCGTGCGGCTCGCGAAAGCGCTGCTGCGGCCCTGGGTGCGGCGGGGTCGTTCGCTCTTGCAGAGGAAATAGATCCGGGCTATTCTTTCTCATGACCATCTCCTCCGCCACACCGCGTGAACGGCCGGATCCCGCACGGGTGCTGTCGCGGGCGGTGGTGGCGGCGGCAGACCGGTTGGGGGTGCGTGCGCGGACGCTGGCGCAGGTACTCGGCACCAGCGAAGCCACCGTATCCCGCCTGCGCCACGGCCGCTCGTTGGACCCGGCCAGCAAGCCGGGGGAGCTGGCGCTGCTGTTCGTGCGGCTCTTCCGCAGCCTGGACGCCCTGGTGGGGGGCGGGGACACGGACGCGCGCGCCTGGTTGGAGGCCCCCAACCACCACCTGGGGGGAATCCCCGCCGAGCGCATCCGTACCGTGGAGGGGCTGGTCGATGTCGTCCGATATCTGGACGCGATGCGCGGGCGCAACTAGGCTCGCCGCCCTCGACGCCTCCCCCTGGCGGGTGGTGGAGGCACAGCATCTCGTCTCCACCCGGAAGCTCGTCGACTCCGCCGCCGAGCAGGAGGTGCTCGAAGACCTCCTGGACGGCGCCAAGCCTCCCGATCCGGCGGCCGGGCGCCGGCACTACCTGCTCTCGACGCCGTTCCGCTACCCCCCGCTGCCGTGGGGCTCGCGCTTCGGCGGGCGCCAGGAGCGCGGCATCTGGTACGGGGCCGACACGGTGCGCACGGCGCTGGCCGAGACCGCCTACTACCGGCTCCTCTTCCTCGAGGGTACCGCGGCGGACCTGCCCGCCCTGTCGAGCGAGCACACCGTCTTCCGGGTCGGGCTGCGCACGGACCGCGGCGTCGATCTGACGCGGCCGCCGTTCGACCGCCACCGGGACGTGCTGGCATCCCCGGTCGACTACACGGCCACGCAGGCGCTGGGGAGCGCGATGCGCGCGGACGGCGTGGAGGTCGCCCGCTACCGGTCGGCGCGCGACGTGGAGGGCGGAACCGCCCTGGCCGTCTTCACCCCGTCGGTGTTCGGACGCCATCGCCCGCGGGAGTTCGAGTCGTGGTACGTCACCAGCACGCGCGCAGCGGTGGAGATGCTGCGCCGTGACTTCTTCCGGAGGGACGTGCTCCGCTTCCCGCGTGCCGACTTCCTCGTGGACGGCGCGCTTCCCCGCCCGGCGTCATGACCGCCTGCGGCCGCCGGGACCGTCCGGTCCCGCGCCGTCGCGACGGACGGGCCCCTCCACACGCGCCGGGCCGGCACCGGGTCCGCTGCAGACGCGCCCGGTTGCTCCGGCCCCCGGGCCGTTCCTAGCTTGCTGGCCCTTCCGGGCGCCCCGATCCGCATCCCCGGTCCGTCCCCTGCCGCAGCGAGCGTCATGGCGAATGCCGACGTGATGGACAAGCTGGTGTCCCTGGCCAAGCGCCGGGGCTTCGTATTCCAGTCCTCCGAGATCTACGGAGGCGCTGGCTCCGTCTGGGACTACGGACCGCTGGGCGTCGAGCTCAAGCGCAACGTGAAGGACGCCTGGTGGGCCGCGATGGTGCTCCAGCGCGACGACATCGAGGGCCTCGATGCCGGCATCCTGATGCATCCACGCGTCTGGGAGGCGTCCGGCCACGTCTCCGGCTTCACGGACCCGCTGGTCGAGTGCAAGACCTGCAAGCGACGCTTCCGCCAGGACCAGTTGGAGTCCGCCGAATGCGGACAGAAGCCGAGCAAGCGACCGGGAGAAGCGGAGGCGTGCGCGCTCGGGGAGCCCCGGCTCTTCAACCTCATGTTCAAGACGTTCATGGGGCCGGTGGAGGAAGATGCCGCCACCGTGTACCTGCGCCCGGAGACCGCCCAGGGCAGCTACGTCAATTTCCTCAACGTGCAGACCGCGGCCCGCCAGCGCGTGCCCTTCGGCATCGCCCAGATCGGCAAGGCGTTCCGCAACGAGATCACGCCGGGCAACTTCATCTTCCGCTCGCGTGAGTTCGAGCAGATGGAGATGCAGTTCTTCGTCGAGCCCGGCAGCGACGAGGAGTGGTTCGAGTACTGGCGTGCCCAGCGTCTGGCGTGGCACCACGCGCTGGGGATCCGTCCGGAGAAGCTGCGCTTCCATCCGCATGGGCCGAACGAGCTGGCGCACTACGCCAAGCAGGCGGAGGACATCGAGTACGAGTTCCCCTTCGGATGGAAGGAATTCGAAGGGATCCACAACCGCTCCGACTACGACCTCTCCCGCCACCAGGAGTACTCGAAGAAGCGGTTGGAGTACGTCGAGTCCGACACCGGCAAGCGCTTCATCCCGTACGTCATCGAGACGGCGGTCGGCGTCGACCGCACCGTCCTCGTGGTGCTCGCGGACGCCTACCGCGAGGAGACCGTGGAGGGGGAGGAGCGCGTCGTCCTGGCGTTGCATCCGCGGCTGGCGCCCCTCAAGGCGGCCGTGCTGCCACTGGTCAAGAAGGATGGGCTGCCGGAGATCGCGGACGCACTGCACCGCGAGCTGCGCGCGGCGTCGCTGCCGTCCTTCTTCGACGCGGCCGGCTCCATCGGTCGCCGGTACCGCCGCCAGGACGAGGCGGGCACTCCGTGGTGCATCACGGTGGACGGGCAGACCGCCGAGGACGACACGGTCACCGTCCGCGACCGCGACAGCCTCGAGCAGGTCCGCATCCCTCTCCGCGGAGTGCTGCCCTGGATGCAGGAGCGGCTGTCGGCGCGGTGAGCCGCGTGCGCGCGCACCGGCGTGGGTGCGGTCGAGGCGCGACCCTGTGGGCGCTCCTGCTGACCCCGACGGCGCTGTGCGCGCAGGTCGCGCCCGGAGGGAGCGGCGCGCCGCTCGCGCAACGCGCGCAGGCGGAGTACCGCGCCCGCATCCTGGAGCAGATCCAGGAGCGCCTCGACGATTGGCGCGAGGCCTGGAACACCGACGACGCCGAAACGCTGACGGAGTTCTACGCGGAGGACGCCGTGCTGCGTCCTCCGCGCAGCGGGGCCCTGCGAGGCCGCGCGCTCATCGGCCGCTTCCTGACGCAGGCGCTCCCCCTGGCCGGCGAGATCCGCACGGGCCTCTACGATCTCGAAGGATCCGGTCGGTTGGCCTACATCGCGGGGACGTGGGAGCACGACCAGGACGGACGGACCTGGCACGGGGACTACGTGCTCGTGCTCGAGGCCGGGCGCGTGTGGCGCATCCGCGCCCAGCTCTTCTACACGCGCCCGGAGGCCGAGGCGCCGGGGCTGCCCGCGCTCGGTCAGGGAGGCAGCGAGTTCAACGCGGTGAATCTCTCCCGGGAGGAACCGGAGGTGCAGCAGCTCCTCGACCGGATGGCGGGCGCCTGGCTCGCGGGAGACACGGTCCGTCTCGGGGGTCTGTGGCGTGACGACATCGTGTTCGGCACGCGGGACGGTCGGCGCGCCACCGGGCGGGCGGCCGCGCTGGCGCTCTGGCAGGAGCAGCGCCAGCCCGACGAAGGCGTACAGGACATCGTCATCGACGCGCAGCGCAGCGAGCGCTTCGCCTACGTCTTCGCGCAGACCGTCGTGAGCTGGACGGAGGACGGGCTGCGACGCACGCGCTCGGTTCCGGTGGTGCAGATCCTCTACCGCGAAGGCGACCGGTGGGGTCTGCGCGCCTACCTGCCGCTCGACTGAGCCACGCCGCCATGGACGACCTCGCACGCCTGACGCGCTGGATGGTGTACCAGCACTTCGCGCAGACCGGCACGGCTCCGCCGTTCGACCGGCTCGTGCGGTTGGTGGACCGACCCGCCGACGAGGTGCGGGCGGCCCTGGGCCGGTTGGACCAGGCCCACCAGGTCGTGCTGGCGAGCGACGGCGAGTCCATCCACATGGCGCACCCGTTCGCTGGCTACGCATCCGGGGTGACCGTCGACGCGGGGGGGACCCGATACGCCGCCAACTGCATCTGGGACGGGCTGGCCCTGCCCGCCCTCCTCGGCCGGGACGCGGTCGTGGAGGCCGAAGCGGTGCGGGGGGCACCCTTCCGTTTCCAGATCCGGGACGGCGTCCTGGCGTCGACGGTGTCGTGGATCCACCTGCAGGTGCCGGCCGCGCGTTTCTGGGACGACATCGGCTACACCTGAAGCACCATCCGCGTCTTCCGGTCGGAAGCCGAGATCGAACGCTGGTGCACGCTGCAGGGCACCGTGCCGGGAGCGCGCGTGCCCACAGAGCGCTTCTGGCCGCTGGCCCGGGTCTGGTACGTCGGGCGGCTGGACCTCGACTACACCCCTCGCTCGCGGGAGGCGCAACAAGCCCTGCTCGCCGAGCACGGCTTCACCGGTCCGTTCTGGGCCCTGGACGGCGGGGACGCACCAACCCCCTGAGGCTCAGGTGCGGATCAGCACCTCGGTGAGCGGGCGCCGGGGGGTGGCGGGGCCGGGTGGCCCGTAGCCCGCCCGCAGGAGCAGCTGCGCCGCACCCGTCGCGCCCACCAGCGAGGTCAGCGTGGGGCGCAATCGCGGCACCTCGATGGGCTGATTGAGGAAGGAGGCCACCGCGCCCTCCGCGGTCAGCCGCAGGAGGACATGGGCGAGCGCCTGACCCGCCGCCAACCAGCTGCAGCGGCCGTCCAGCGCCGTTCCCAGGACCAGCAACGCCGGTGAGCTCTCCGCGAGCTCGAGATCGCGCGCGGCGTGGCCTTTGCCGAGATCGAAGGTCCGGACGACCATCGGTCCCACCCGGGCGGCGACGTCCGACAGACCCAGCGCGTAGCCGGGGATGCCGTCCCGACGCTCGGGGTGGTTGGGGCGCAGCCAACGCGCCAACTCGTGGCGGAAGCCCGGGTCGGCCGATTGCGCCTTGTCCCCCCAGGCGACGAGCCGAGCGACCGCGCGGCGGCGCTCGATCTCCTCGACGACCTCCAGCCAGGCGCCCTCCGCGCGGGCCGCGGCCCGGAGTCGCCCCACGAGCTCCGGATCGAGCGCACGCGGCTCGAAGCCGATCCGCGCCGTGTGCCGCCGGGGGATGGAGGGCAGCAGGGCCGCCAACGCCGGATCCGGCGGGCCGGGAGCGAGCTCCACGCGCGCCAGGAGCGTGGGATCCTTGGGCGCGGGGAACGGCACGACGCGCGCGGTCCAGCCGAAGCGGGCGGCGGCGACCCTCAGGTGGAAGATCGCGGCACCGCAACTGACGATCAGCTCGCGCTCGTCGGGGTCGACCACCGGCAGGGCCCGCGCCGGGTCGGAGAAGACATCGACGCCCGCGTCGTGCACACCGAAGCGCCAGGGCTGGGTGTTGTGGCTCGAGGGCGCCAGGATCGCGTAGCGCAGAAGGAAACGGAGCCTGTCCTCCGCAGGCCCCGATGCGGGCCAGGCCGCTTCCTGCACCGTCCAGGGGTCCTCGTCGGGCCCGAAGGAGCCGGCTCGCGGATGCCGCGCCCGAACGGCGCGATCCTGTTGGGGGTCGAAGGGTCGCATGGCACTCCTCCTGCCTGGAAGCCACCCCCCCAAGAGTGGGACGTGCGGACGCTCCCGTCCGTCAGGAGCCGGGCGCGAGCGTGCGTGGGAAGATCTCCGGCATTCCACGGCCCCGCGGGAGCGGGGAGGGTCTCCGACGGAGGTACCGTCAGCGACCTCCTCCGCGGATCCGGGCCAGGTCGTCCAGGCGGCCCTGCGCTTCGTAGACGCCGACCAGCCGCTCGCGCACGGCGTCCGTGCGACCGTCCTCGGCGCCGAACGCCTCGGTGAGCGTCGCGAGGGCGGCTTCCAGGGGGGCCACGGCCTCCGCGCTCCGCCCCAGCTCCATCAACGCGGCTCCCAGCGACGACTGCACGCTGGCCACGAAGGGATGCGAGGGGCCCACGGCCGCTTCGGCGACCGCGAGCGCATCCCGCAGCAGCGGCTCGGCGGCGCGGGACCGCCCGGTACGCACCAGCAGCTCGCCGTAGGCGGCGATGGGACGGGCGCGGAACGCATTGTCCTCCGGAAGCGAGCGCTCCACGATCCCGACGGCCTCCCGGTAGAGCGGCTCGGCCGCGTCATAGCGGGCGTTGCGGGTGTACAGGTTGGCCAGGTTGGTGATGTCGTAGGCCAGGTTGGGATGGTCGGCACCGAGGAAGGGCCGCTCCATGGCGATGGCGCGGCGATAGGTCTCCTCCGCCTCGTCCACCTCGCCCTTCTGCTCGAGCAGGGACGCCAGCGAGACGAGTGTGGCCGCTTCGGCCGGCGTCTGCGTTCCCCCCCGCGTGGAGATCAGGGCCAACGCCTCCCGATAGGACGCCTCCGCTTCCTCGAGCTCGCGTCGGCCTTGCAAGGTGGTGCCCAGGTTGTGGAGCGCCGTGGGGAGGTCGTTGGGCTCGTTGCGCGCCTCCCGCGCCCGGGAGATGGCCACGGCCTCCCGCTCCGCCGCCAGCGCCCGCTCCGGCTCGCCCTGGAGCTGCCAGAGCTGCCCCAGGTTCAGCAGGGTCATCGCGACCGCGTGGGCCTCGTCGCCTTCGTTGAGGCGGTGCAGCTCGTGCGCGCGCTGCACCAGCTCCGTGGCGCGTTCGTACTGGCCCAGCTCCTGGAGGGCCTTGCCCACGTTGTTGACGGCTTCGGCGAACAGGTTGTGCCGCTCCCCCTGCACGTCGGCCCGCAGTGCCATGGCTCGCTCCCAGACCACGAGCGCGCTGTCGTACTGGCCCGACTCGTAGTACAGACTGCCCAGGTCGGTCAGGGAGGAGGCCACCTCTGCGCTGCGCTCCCCCGCGAAGCGGCGCCGGAGCACGAGGGCGGAGTCCCACAGGATACGCGCTCGCTCGAGGTTGCCCAGCCCCTCCTCGGCGGTGCCGATGGTGGAGAGGAACGAGGCCAGGATCAGCGGTTCGTCGGGCAGTTCGGCCCCGGCGCGCTCGGCGCCGCGGCGCAGCAGCTCCTGCGCCGTGACATTGCCCCCCGTGCCGGACGCGTACTCGATGTCGGCCAGCTCGAAGACGCCCGTCATGAAATCCGACACGCGTTGGGCGCGCGCCGCCTCCAGTTGCGCCCGGTCGCGCTCCTGCTGGAGCCTACGGCCGGAGAAGCCGATCACTCCGGCGAGGAGCATCACGCCCGCCACGGTCGCGCCGAGCGCGCCCCTGTTGCGGGACACGAACTTGCGCGCGCGATAGCGCACCGTGCTGGGGCGGGCGCGAACGGGCCGTAGCTCCAGATAGGCCTGCACGTCGGCAGCCAGCGCCTCCACGGAGGAATAGCGGCGCTGCGGCTCCTTGCGCAGCGCCATGAGGACGATGTTGTCCAGATCCCCGCTGAGCGTACGGGCCAGGCGGAACGGGACCGTCCCCCGCACCTCGCTGACCGTCTCCGGGGTCGCGGCGGTGTGGCCCTCGCTCTCCCGGGGCGCGGTGCGCAGCACGGCCGTGCTGGGGCGGGCCGGGAGCTCGTCGCACACGACGCGTTGCACGTCCGCCGGGGCGAGTGATCCCACCCGTTGCGGCGCCTGCCCGGTGAGCAGCTCGTACAGCAGCAGTCCGAGGGCGTAGACGTCGGTGGCGGTGGTCGTGGGTTCGCCCCGCACCTGCTCCGGCGCCGCGTACGCGGGGGTCATGAGGTAGGCGACCGTGCGCGTCAGCTCCGCGTCCGCCTCTGCGGTGCGCAGGAGGTCGGCCACGCCGAAGTCCAGCAGCTTGGGCGTACCGTCCTCGGTGACGAGCACGTTGCCGGGCTTCAGGTCGCGGTGCACCACCAGACGTTGATGAGCGTGCGCGACGGCGTCACATACCCGCAGGAACAGCCGCAGCCGGCTCTCGACGGAGAGGTGGCGCCCGTCGCAGTAGACGTCGATCGGTACGCCGTCCACGTGCTCCATCACCAGCCAGGGGAGGCCGTCTTCGGTCGTGCCCCCGTCCAGGAGGCGGGCCACGTTGGGGTGGTCCAGGTCCGCCAGGATCTGCCGCTCGGACCGGAACCGGCGCACGAGCGCCACGCCCCCCGCACCCGGACGGATCAGCTTGACCGCCACCCGGCGGTGGAACTCGTCGTCGTCGCGCTCGGCCAGCCATACGCTTCCCATGCCGCCCTCGCCGAGCGGCTCCAGCAGCCGGTAGGGTCCCACGCGGTCGGGGCGGGCCCACCCGCGGGTGACATCCTCCACGCCTGCGTGGATGGCCCGCTCCCAGGCTCCGTCCGCCCGCCGCGCCGACGTGAGCAGGGCGCGGACGTCGGCCGCGAGCGCCTCGTCTCCGGCGCATGCGCCGTCCACGAACGCCTCGCGCTCCGAGGGAGGGAGCGCTTCGGCGGCGAGGAACACCTCTTCGAGGCGTTGGAAGTGGGGGCGCTCGCTCATGGGATCGGGGGTCGGGGGCACGAACGGCTGCGGCAGTATGGGACCGGGCGGGAGGCCGTACCAGTCAGCGCCGGCCCAGCACGGTGCCGCTGGCGTCGCGCACCAGCACCTCCAGGCCGAGCGCGTCCCGGAGAGCCTCCGGAGCCGGCTCACCGGGCCGCACGGGGTTGAGGACGAGCACGGCGCCTGGGGCCTGCGCGAAGACCTCGGCCAGGTCGGCGAGCGAGCCGGGTGCCCGGTAGGACGGCAGACGGCGCGCCGGTCTCCCGGCCTGGAAGAACAGGAGCTCGGGTTCGTTGGAGAACAACCGGAGGGAGGGCTCGGCACCGCGCGCCCACTCCAGCACGGCCGAGCCCGACCAGAAGGCGGACGTGTAGAACGCTCCGCCCGCGCGCAGGGAGATCAGGCCGGTGCGGATGGCCAGGAAGGACGAGGCCGCCCAGACGAGCGCGAGCAGGGCGAGCGCGCCGCGCAACGGGGCGCGCCACGTCGGCCAGGCGCCCGCCAGCGCGGCCGTGCCTCCCAGCGTCAGCGTGTACAGCACCGGGGCCAGCATGCGCCCGTCCAGCGGGATCAACGGGTCGGCCCACACACGCGCAAGGGCGACCACCGCGCCCAGGGCGCCCGCGAGGGTCAGGGTGGCCGCGACGAGCGGTCGCTCCGGCCCGCGTCTCCGAACGCCGCGGAGCAGCAGCAACCCCAGGAGCAGTGTCGCGAGCGTGGCCAGCCCGGTCCACACCGCGCCCGAACCCCAGGGCGTCCACCCGTCGCGGACGAGCGCGGCCAGACGGGCGCCGAGCGCGTCTCCCGGACCGTACCAGCGGAAGGTCCGCACCGCGGCCTCCGCATCGACGGAGCGCCAGCGCAGGACGGCCAGGACGAACGCGGTCGGTCCCAGGCCCGCCAGGAGACGGCGCACGCGCTCCCGGGTGGAGCCCGGCTCGACCAGCGCCCACAGCGCGACCACCCCGGCCAGGGCGATGCCCAGGTAGCGCACCAGGAAGCCGGCGGCGGCGACCCCGCCCTGCAGCGCCCAGGCCTGGGGACGCCGCAGGCGTAGCCACAGCAGCGCCCCCAGGAGGGCCATGAAGACGGGCTCGCTCCAGATGGACGTGTGCAGGCGGACCAGCGGCGCGCTGAGGCAGAGCAGAAGCGCGCCCACCGCCCCCCAGGCCGGTCCAACGGTGCCGATGAGCAGCCCCGTCGCCAGCCCGACGGCGCCGGCCGCCCCGAGCGCGAGCCACAGGACCGCGCTCTGGACGGGCGTGAGTCCCGCGGCCACGCCGCCGGCGATGAGGACCGGGAAGCCGGGCGGATAGTGGGACAGCGGGGCCCGGGGGCCCGGAGCGTCCCAGGCCGGGAACGGTGTGGTCAGCCCCTCCCCCTCGGCGAGCGCCAGCGCGGCCGTCAGGTACGACAGCGCGTCCGAGTGGGGCGCCGGCAGGACGGGCACCGCGTTGATGGCGATCACACCCGCGAACGCGACCAGGGCCGCCAGGGGCGCGAGGGCGCGCCTCGCGCTGCGGACACGTCCGGGGGACGACGGAGAGTCGGGCATGGCGCTTCGGCTTTGCAGAGGGCGTGCCGGCGGTGAAGTTGGACGACCCGAATGCCGCGTTCCAGCCCGCCGGAGGCACGCGAGCCGAGATGAAGTACGACGCCTTCGCCCGCGCCGCCGAGCGCGCGTTCGAGGAGATCCCGCCTGCCTACCGCGAGGGCGTGGACGGGCTGACGGTCTCCCGCTCCGCGCACGCGCACCCGGAGCGTGCGGGCGTCTGGACCCTGGGCGAGTGCGTCACCGAGAGCTATCCCTCCGACTTCGGGAGCGCGGAGACCGTGCGCTCGGTGGTCGTGCTCTATTGGGGGTCCTTCCGGAACCTGGCGCGCGAGGATCCGGATTTCGATTGGGACGCCGAGCTGTGGGAGACGCTGACGCACGAGCTCAAGCACCACCTGGAGTCCCTGGCGGCCGACGATGGGTTGGAAGGCGTCGACTACGCGATGGACGAGCATTTCGCCCGGCTGGACGGCGAATCCTTCGATCCCTGGTACTACCGCCGGGGCGAGCCTGTCCCGGGCGGCGGCTTCCGTTTCGAGGACCATCTGTTCTGGGAGCGGGAGTGGAAGGAGGCGCCGCCGGCCCGCGTGCAGATCGACGTGGGAGGCCGCCCGCGCCTCGTACCGGTTCCGGAGGACCTCGCGGACGTGCACTTTCTGGTCGTCGAGGACGCGCCGGCCGACGGCCCCGAGATCGAGGTGGTGCTGGTCCGGCGCGTGGGTCTGCGCGAGCGCGTGGGTCGGGCACTGAAGGGCGGGAGTGTGAGCCTCGGCGAGACCCTGGTGCGCATGGAAGGGGAGGGGGAGCGGGAGTGAGCGGACGGTTCCACGACGGATGGCTGCGCCGCACGCCGGCCGAGCTGCTGGTCCCGGTGCAGGAGGACGTGCGCGAGCGCTTCGCGCGGATCCGCTCCGAGGCCGAGCAGACCGGCGTCGCTCCCACCGATCCGCTGCGCTTCCCGGCGCTGGACGCCGTCCAGCGCCTGCTGGAAGACCTGCAGCCGGCCGGAGCCGCTCCCGAGAGCGCCTATGTGTACGGTGTGCTGACCTGGTACTGCTTCCGCGCCTGGGCCGAGTCCGCCGGCCCGCTCCTGCTGACCGAGGCGGGGGCCCGGGCCCTGGTGGCCCGGACCACCCCCGTGGGCGCCGCTCCGCCGCCCAGCCCGGCCGGCTACGTCCAGCTGCCTCGCCACCTCTTCTGGGTGCGGCCCGACGTGGACGAGCCGGCCGAACCGGTCGACGGGCTGTACTGGGAGGTCCGCGCGGGCGAGCTGGGCGCCCTGATCGTGTCGGGGCTGCGGGAGGACCGCCCGGGCCTGGGCGTGGTGGTGGCACCCCCGGTGGCGCTCCCCGACCTCGCGGCCGCGTCGGGCGCGGAGGTCCGCCCGGATGGGCCGGCCTTCGTGAGCGCGCTCCCCGGTGGGGCCGACAGCGGCCTGCTGTCGCTCGAGACCGCGGGCGAGGTGTACGCGCTCCTGGCTCGCCTGTTCGCGCACCTCACCGAACGGCCGGAAGACCTGTCCGCCCGAATCGAGCCCGCGACGCAGGAGGCCCCGCCCGCGTCGCGCTTCCCCTACCGGCGCCTCACCGCGCCGGCTCCTCCGGAGCGCTGATCCCCGATGCCCCGCGAATCCAGGAAGGCCCTCCGCGAGCGCGCGGCCACCCTCTACGAGCTGCTGCAGGCGCAGTATCCCGATGCGCACTGCGCGCTCGACCATCGCAACGCCTACGAGCTGGCCGCGGCCACGATCCTGTCGGCGCAATGCACGGATGAGCGGGTCAACCAGGTGACGCCCGCCCTCTTCGCGCGCTATCCCGCCGTGGACGACCTGGCCGCCGCGCGTCCCGAGGAGCTCGAGGAGATCATCCGCTCCACGGGCTTCTTCCGGAACAAGGCCAAGAACCTCATCGGCATGGCGAGCGCGGTGGTGGAGCGGCACGGAGGTGCGCTGCCACGGGAGATGGATGCGCTGACGACGCTGCCCGGCATCGGACGCAAGACCGCCAACGTGATCCTCGGGAACGCATTCGGGATCGACGAGGGCGTGGTCGTGGACACCCACGTGGGTCGGCTCTCCGGACGGCTGCGCCTGACCCGCCATACCGATCCGGTCAAGATCGAGCGCGACCTCATGGATCTCTTCCCGCGGGAGCGGTGGACGATGCTCGCCCACCTGCTGATCTTCCACGGCCGCCAGGTGTGCGTGGCGCGCACCCCGCGCTGTCGCGAGTGCGTGGTTGCGCACCTGTGCCCCTCCGCCCGACTCTGACCGGCGCCGCCCCTGGACGCCGCGGTGTGCGTCCGACCCGCGGGAGCCTCGAACCCGAGAAGACGACGACGCATGCCGACGCGTGAGGAAGCGCTCCGACTCATGGAGTCCTGGGTGGACGACCCCGGGCTGCGGAAGCACATGCTGGCCGTGGAGGCCGCCGTGCGGCACTACGCCCGGAGCTATGGTGCCGACGAGGAGCTGTGGGGCCTGGCGGGCCTGCTGCACGACCTCGACTGGGAGAAGCACCCGGACGAACACCCGCACGTGGGGGTGGCCAAGCTGCGCGAGGACGGCTACCCCGATGAGGTGATCGACGCCGTGCTGGCGCATGCCTGGCCCGACCGCTCCGACGTCGAGCCGGTCACGGACCTGCAGAAGGTGCTGTGCGCGTGTGACGAGCTGTCCGGGTTGGTGTATGCCTGCTGTCTGGTGCGGCCCAACGGCATCGACGACCTGGAGCCGAAGTCCGTGGTCAAGAAGCTCAAGGACAAGGCGTTCGCGGCCGGCGTCAGCCGCGAGGAGGTGGCGCGCGGGATCGAGCGCCTGGGGGTGGAGCGGACCCAGCACATCCAGAACGTGATCGACGGGCTGCGCGGTGCCGCCGCGACCCTGGAGATCCGGGCGCAGGATCGGGCGCGCCCGTAGGGGACACGCCCCATCGCGAGCGTCGCTCCCCGACGATGCGGAACCTCCCGGGGCCCCGGCGCCTAGCAGGAGCGGTCCGCCTGCGTCCGCTGGTCGCGGCTCGCGCCGGGAGCCGTCTCCGGGCGCGAAGCCCCACACCCTCAACGATCCGACGACCCGTGCGCCACCGCCCGCTCGCCCCGTTGATCGGCCTCCTGGCCTCGCTGGGGGCCACCGCCCTCGGCGCCCAGGACGTCGAGCTGCTCGGCCGGGTGCACGGGACCCGCCCGCCGGAAGGCTACTTCGCGCGCCGGGCCGTCGATCCCGACGCCTTCGAGTTCGGGCGGGCGCTCCGACGCCGGACCGCGGCCGTGCGCCCGGGGGGTGGACGTCTCGAGGCCGCCCTCACACCCCTGGGCCCGCGGGAGGCCCGCGTCCGCGGGGTGTTCACCTTCCCGGTGATCCTGGGCCTCTTCTCCGACACCCAGGGCCAGGGCCCCTTCGCGCCCGCCGACATCCAGGCCGCGTTCTTCGACGGGCCCACCCCGACCGGCACCATCACCGAGCTCTATCGCGAGATGTCCGGTGGCCTCGTCGAGGTGCGGGGACGGACCCTCCCCTGGCAGCGGAGCGCGCTCACGCAGGCCCAGGTGGCGGGCAACTCCAGCGGGCTCGGCTTCGGCGCGCGGGTCGGCAGCTTCATCGCGGAGGTGGTGGCCGCGCTGGACGCGGGTGGCAGCGTGGATTGGGGCGCGTTCGACAACGACGGACCCGACGGCGTGCCCAACTCCGGCGACGACGACGGGTTCGTGGACGTGCTGACCGTGATGCATCCCACGGCGGGCGCGGAGTGCAGCGGCAACGAGCGCTCCGACCGGGTGTGGTCGCATCGGTGGACGCTGACCGCCTGGGGCGTGGGCCCGCTGGTGACGTCCACGCCGTCGGCCTCGGGCGGGTCCATCCGGGTGGACGACTACACCATCCAGCCCGTGCTCGACTGCGAGGGGACCGGGCTCAACCAGATCGGTGTGTATGCCCACGAGCTGGGCCACGGGTTCGGGCTGCCCGACCTGTACGCCGTGGGGGGGCTGGGCCATGCGGGGATCGGGCAATGGGGTCTGATGGGCTCCGGCGCCTGGGGCTGTCCCGGACCGTACAACCCGGCCCGGCCCTGTCACATGAGCGCCTGGTCCAAGGTGGTGCTGGGGTGGATCGATCCCGAGGACGTGCCGCTGGGCGCCGACCTGGGCACCCGCACCCTGCCGCCGGTGGTGACCAGCCGGACCGTGTTGCGCGTTCCGTCGGGAGACGGGAGCGGCACGTACCTCCTGCTGGAGAACCGCCAGCCGGTCGGCTTCGACGACAACCTCACGCGCGGCGGCCTGCTGGTGTGGGAGGTCGATCCGACCGAGGTGGCGGCGCGCTGGCCCACCAACACCGTGAACACCTTCGCCGATCGCCCCGGCGTGCGGCTGTTGGAGGCGGACGGGCGCAGCGACCTCCTGCGTCCGAACGGAGGACGGGGAGACGCAGGGGATCCCTGGCCCGGCAGCGAGCTGCGCACGGGACTGCACGCGGGCTCGACGCCCGCGACGCGGACGCGCGGCGGGGAGCCGATGGGCATCACGCTCGTCGACATCGAGGAGGCGGGCAGCCTCGTGCGCTTCCGGCTCTACACCCGCTACCAGACGATCCGCCTCCGCACCGAGGGGGCGACGGGCGGAGCGGGCCTCGTGCGGGTGGACGGCGCCCAGACGGCCGCCGGTCCGGTCACGGTCCGCTCGGCACCTTTCCAGGCGCACGCGTTCGAGGCCGCACCGGGCGAGCCGGTCTCACCCGGTGTCCGCACCGGCTTCCTCGGTTGGGACGACGGCGCCGACCGGGTGCGCTCGTTCGTCACGGGCCTTGCGGATACGGTGCTCACCGCCCGATACGGGGGCACCGAGTACGAGGTGGCGATCACCGAGGTGAGCGCCCAGCCCTCGGTCGACCCGGCCGACATCCGCGTCACACCCGGCACGGCGGACGGGTGGGCCGCGGCCGGCAGTGACGTCGCGATCGAGGCGCTCCCGCGCACGGGCTTCACCTTCCGGGAGTGGGGGGGCGCGCTGGCCGGATCCCCGAACCCGCTGCTGCGGCGCATGGACGCTCCGCTGGCGGGGGAGGCGATCTTCGACGTCACCTTCGCGGCGGCCGATCCGGGGGCTCCGGTCGCGCTCACCGCGGCGCGCGCCGCCGAGGTCCGCGTCGAGGCCACGAACGCCAACCTGCCCGTGACGTGGAGCTTGGTCACCGGCGCGCTGCCCAGCGGTCTGGTGCTCGATCCCGCCGGCGCGCTGCGGGGCGCGCCGCTTGCCACCGGGCGCTTTCCCGTGGTCCTGCGCGTGCGGGACGCGATCGGCCTCGAGGGCACGCTGGCCCTGGAGCTGGACGTGGGTGCGCCGGTGCTGGGCCTGTCCCTGCTGGCCGCGCCGTTCCTGGAATCGGGCACGGGACCCGACGTGCTCGAGGCGGCCTTCCTGGACCGCGTCGGCAATCGCAATGGCGGGTACGATCTGGGCGACCTGCGCGCCTGGGTCGGCGCCCACCCGGAGCTGCCGCTCACGTCGGAGGAGCGCGCGCTGGTGCGCGTGCTGGCGGGCACGGTGACGCTGCCCGGGGGGAGCCGATGAGAAGGCGGGCCCTGTGGCTCGGTCTGGTCCTGGCGTTGACGGCCACGGGGGCCTGCGGCGACGGGGACGACGGTCCGGGCGCGCTCCTGGTCACCGTCGAGATGCCGGCCGGGCGGGTCGGCGCCGCCGTGCTGGAGCTCACCGGTGAGGGACTGCTCGGGGTGGAGGGCACCGGGTCGGCGCGGGCCATCGGACGCACGACGGCGAGCGGCGCGCTGCGCATCGTCGTCGCGGCCATCGGAGCCCAGCCGCCGGTGGTCCGCGTGCCCGTGGTCAACCGCAACGCGGCCCTGCCGGTGGCCGTGGTGTTGCAGGCCAGCGATGCCTCCGACCTGCCGCTGAGCGGGGTCGGGCAGGTCCAGGTCCGCATCGAGCCGGAGGGCTGACGCCGCCCTGTCGCGGCGCGGGTCTTCGGAGGGGCTCCGCGTCGGCTCCCCCGTGACCGGTCACGAACGGTGGACCGCCTTGCCCGGCTCGTCCCCCCGGTTACCTTATGCCGGCCTTCCACCGTCCCCTCCGCTCCGAGGCGACCGTCCGCGAGGATCCCGGCCCCGGGACCCGCACGCCGGTCCGCCGCGCGCACGGCCGGGAGCGGGCGCGGACGGGCCACCGTCCACCGCCGGCCTCCGCGGCCGGCCAGTCGCACGAGGAACGTGCCCAAACGCACCGACCTGGAGTCGATCCTCATCCTGGGATCCGGGCCGATCATCATCGGCCAGGCATGCGAGTTCGACTATTCCGGCACCCAGGCCGTCCGCGCGTTGAAGGAGGAGGGCTACCGCACCATCCTCATCAACTCCAATCCAGCCACCATCATGACCGATCCCGACCTCGCGGATCGGACCTACATCGAGCCGTTGACGCTCGAGTGGGTGCAGCGCGTGATCGAACGGGAGAAGCCCGATGCGCTGCTCCCGACGATGGGCGGGCAGACGGCGCTCAACCTGGCGATCCAGTTGCACGAGAGCGGCTTCCTGGAGGAGCACGGCGTCGAGCTCATCGGGGCCAACGCGCGCTCCATCGCCATGGCCGAGGATCGCGAACAGTTCGCGGAGGCGATGGCGCGCATCGGGCTGGCGCTTCCGCACGGCGGCTTCGCCCAGACGGTGGAGGAGGCGCGTGCCATCGTCGAGAACACGGGCTACCCCGCCATCATCCGCCCCAGCTTCACGCTCGGGGGCACCGGCGGCGGCATCGCCTACAACGTCGAGGAGTTCGACGCGGCCGTGCGCCGCGGGCTCGATGCGTCTCCGATCACCGAGGTCCTGGTGGATCGCAGCGTGATCGGTTGGAAGGAGTACGAGCTGGAGGTCGTCCGGGACGGCGCGGACAACGTCATCATCATCTGCTCCATCGAGAACATCGACCCCATGGGCGTGCACACCGGTGACTCCGTCACGGTGGCTCCGGCGCAGACGCTCACGGACGTCGAATACCAGAAGATGCGCAACGCCGCCATCGCCATCATCCGCGAGATCGGCGTGGAGGCCGGCGGCTGCAACATCCAGTTCGCGGTGGATCCGCGCACGGGCGAGATGCTCATCGTGGAGATGAATCCGCGCGTGTCCCGCTCCAGCGCCCTGGCGTCCAAGGCCACCGGATTCCCGATCGCGCGTGTGGGTGCCAAGCTGGCCGTCGGCTACCTGCTGCACGAACTGCCCAACGACATCACCAGGATCACGCCCGCGTCGTTCGAGCCGGTGCTCGACTACACGGTCGTGAAGTTCCCCCGCTTCGCCTTCGAGAAGTTCGCGGAGGTCAACCCCACGCTCGGCGTGCAGATGAAGTCCGTGGGGGAGACCATGGCCATCGGCCGCACCTTCAAGGCGGCGTGGCAGAAGGGTTTGCGCGGCCTGGAGGTGGGACGGCCGGGTTGGACGATCGGTCGCACGCTCAAGGACGACGCGCTCACGGCGGACGATCCGGACTCGCTGCTGGCGGCGCTGCGGCGCCCCACCGCGGAGCGGCCGTTCCAGATCAAGCGTGCGTTCCTGGCCGGGATCTCCGCGGAGGAGATCGCCGATGCCACGAAGTTCGATCCCTGGTTCGTGGATCAGCTCGAGGAGCTGGTGGAGCTCGAGCGCTGGTACGTCGCGCTGGAGGAGCCGACGGCCGCGGACCTGCGGCGCATGAAGCGCAACGGGTTCTCCGACCGGCAGCTGGCGGACCTGCGCGGGGAGACCGAGAAGGCGGTGCGCGAGCGGCGGCACGCCTGGGGGATCCGTCCCACGTACAACGTGGTGGACACGTGCGCCGGGGAGTTCCCGGCGCAGACGCCCTACTACTACTCGTCCTACGAGGACGAGGACGAAGCGCAGCCCAGCGATCGGAAGAAGATCGTCATCCTGGGCAGCGGACCGAACCGGATCGGACAGGGGATCGAGTTCGACTATTGTTGCGTCCAGGCCGTGCTCGCGCTCTCCGAGGCCGGGTACGAGACCATCATGGTCAACTCCAACCCGGAGACGGTCTCCACGGACTTCGACGTCAGCGACAAGCTCTACTTCGAGCCGCTGACCCTCGAGGACGTGGTGGAGATCATCGACCGCGAGAAGCCGCTGGGCGTCATCGTGCAGCTGGGTGGGCAGACCCCGCTCAACCTGGCGGAGGCGCTGGGCGAGCTGGGGGTGCCCATCCTGGGGACGTCGGTGGACGCCATCGACCGCTCCGAGGACCGCGAGCGCTTCGAGAAGGTCTGCCGCATCATCGGAGCCACGGTGCCGGACAACGGCATCGCCACCAACGTCGAGGACGCCGTGCGGGTGGCCGCCGGCATCGGCTTCCCCGTCCTGGTCCGTCCCAGCTACGTGCTCGGCGGGCGGGCGATGCAGATCGTCTACGACGAGCCTTCCCTGCGCGGCTACTTCGAGGAGGCGGTGCGCGCCTCGCCCGACCACCCGGTCCTGATCGACCGCTTCATCGAGGACGCGTTCGAGGCGGATGTGGACGCGCTCTCCGACGGAACGGACGTGGTCATCGCGGGCGTGATGCATCACATCGAGAACGCCGGGGTGCACTCCGGCGACTCCGCGTGCGTGCTCCCGCCCCTGGGTCTGGATCCGGCCGTGGCGCAGGAGATCCGCTCGCTCACCCGCAAGTTCGCGCTCGAGCTCGGCGTGGTGGGCCTGATCAACGTCCAGTACGCGATCCGCGACGGGCGCGTCTACGTGCTCGAGGTCAACCCGCGTGCGTCGCGCACGGTCCCGTTCGTGAGCAAGGCCACCGGCATCCCCTTCGCACGGCTGGCGGCGCGCGTCATGGCGGGTGAGCGCATCGCGGACCTCGGAATTCCGGAGAACCCGCGCGTCGGAGGCGTGGCCGTGAAGGAGGCGGTGCTCCCCTTCGCGCGCTTCGAGGTGGACATCATCCTGGGGCCGGAGATGCGCTCCACGGGTGAGGTGATGGGCTTCGACGACACGTTCGGGATGGCCTTCGCCAAGGCGCAGGCGTCCGCCTACAACGAGCTGCCCATCCAGCCCCCGGCCACGTTGATCGTCACGGTCAACGACCTGGACAAGCCCACGGTGCTGCCGCTCATCCGGAAGTACCACGAGATCGGCTTCCGCGTGCTGGCCACGGCGGGTACCCAGGGCTTCCTGGTGGAGAACGGGGTCCCGGCCGAGATCGTGTACAAGGTGGGCGAGGATCGGCCCAACATGGTGGATCTCATCGTGAGCGGGGACGTGCACCTGCTGATCAACACACCGCTCGGTCGGAAGTCCCAGTACGACGATTACGCCCTGCGTCGGGCCGCCATCACGTACAAGGTGCCGTACCTGACCACCATGGCCTCGGCCAAGGCGGCGCTGGACGCCCTGGTGGCGCTGCGCGGGGACCGGCACCACGTGCGCACCGTCCAGGAGCGCATCGCCGACGTGCGGCAGGCCACCCCGGCCTGACCCCCGTGACGGACGGCCCGGCCGGCAGCGGAGGGGAGGCGGTGGAGCGGCCGCCCGCCGGCTTCCTGCTGCACCCCGCCTCGTCGCTGCACGACACCGGCTGGGGGCACCCGGAGCACCAGGGGCGGCTGCGCGCCCTGGCGTCCACGGTCGGCAAGGACATGCTGGCCCTCCACGGCCACGTGGAGCAGCGCGAGGGAGCGTCCGCCACCGAGGAGGACCTCCTGCGGGTGCACACCAAGGTGCACGTGGAGCGGGTGCGGGCCGCGGTGGAGCGGGCCCAGCGCGAGGAGGCGCTGGTCTCGCTCGATCCCGACACGCGCGTCTCCTCCGCGTCGTGGGACGCGGCGGTCGGCAGCGCCGGCTCGGCGCTCCGGGCCGCCACGGACGTGGCGCGGGGCGCGCTGCGCAGCGCCTTCGTGGCCGCCCGGCCTCCCGGCCACCACGCCACGCCCGAGCGGGCCATGGGCTTCTGCCTGTTCAACTCGGTGGCGGTGGCGGCGCGCGGCCTGCAGGCCGCGGGCCTCGCGGAGCGGGTGCTGATCCTCGATTTCGACGTGCACCATGGCAACGGCACGCAGGACATCTTCTATGAGGACGGCTCCGTCTACTTCTGTTCGCTCCACCAGTACCCGCACTGGCCGGGGACGGGGGCGGCGGACGAACGCGGCCGCGGGGCGGGGGACGGCACCACGCTGAACGTGCCGTTGGCGCCCGGGACGTCCGCCGCCCGGCACCGCGAGGCCTGGGAGCGGGCGCTGGACACGATCGGGTCTTCGTTCGTGCCGGATTTCGTGCTGGTGTCGGCGGGCTTCGACTGCCTGCGCGGCGACCCCCTGGGCGGGTTGAACCTGGAGCCCGCCGATCTGTATGAGATGACGCGCGCGCTCATGGAGCGGGCGCGGGGCTGGTGCGGTGAACGGGTGGTGGCCCTGCTCGAAGGGGGCTACGATCCCCGTCGCACCGGCGAGGGCGCCGTGCACGTGCTGCGCGCGCTCGCGGGTCTGGCGATCCCCACACGACCGTGATGCGAATGTCCCGATCCTTTGCGCTCGTCCTGCTCGCGCTGCTCGGCCTGGCGGCCGCACCGGCGCTGTCGGCCCAGGCTCCGCAGTCCGTGACGCCGGCGCAGGCGGAGGCCGCCGCCGACCGCGCCATCGGCCGCATCAAGTCCCCGTACTGCCCGGGCCTGATGCTGGAGGTGTGTCCGTCGCCCCAGGCGGCCGAGCTGCGCGACACCATCGCGGCCTGGGCCGGGGCGGGTCAGCCGGCCGACTCCATCGTGGAGGCCGTGCTGGCGCAGGTGGGCGAGGAGTATCGCGCGTACCCCAAGGCGGCGGGGCAGGGGATCCTGGCCTGGGCCGTTCCCCCCATCGCGCTCGTGACCGGGCTCCTGATCGTCGCGCTGGTCCTGCGCCACCTCCGGCGCTCCCGACCCGAGAACCTGCCCGAGCTGGACGAGGAGCAGGAGCGGCGGATCGAGGAGGCGCTCGACCGGCTCGAGAAGGCGGAGCGCGAGGCCTCGGAGGTTTATTGACCCGCGGCTCCGGCGCCCCGTAGATTTCCCGAATGTCCCTACGCCCGGAGCAGCACGCGCCACCGTCCCCGGTCCCGGCCCGCCGCCCCACCGTCCGCGATCTGGTGGCGCTCGCGGCGCCTGACCGCGGGCTCCCCGGCGGGGAGGCCCTCTACCGCCACGCGGCGCTCCTGGCCGGCCTCGGCGCCGGGGACGAGCTGCTGTCGGTCGGTTGCGGCACCGCGTCCGGGTTGCGGTTCCTGGTCGAGCGCTACGGGGTCCACGGCTCCGGCGTGGACGTGGATCCGCACGCGGTCGAGGGAGGAGAGGCGCGCTCGCGCGGCGCCGGGCTGGCCGAGCGCATGCACGTCCAGGCGGCCCCGATGGACGCGCTCCCCTACCGGGACGGCATCTTCGACGTCACGCTGGCCGAGCTGGGCCTGACGGCCCGGGCCCTTCCCGGGCCCGCCATCCAGGAGCTTGCCCGCGTGACCCGCCCCGGCGGCACCGTGCTGTTGATCCAGCTGGCCTGGACGGCTCCCGTGCCGGAGGGCCGGCGCCACCGCATCGAGGCCCTCCTCGGGTTCCGGCCGCTGGCCGTGGTCGAATGGAAACGTCTGCTGGGGGACGCGGGCATCGACGCCGTCCACGCCGAGGACTGGACGGAAGGGCCGACCGCGCTGATGCCGCGACCGATCGATCCCCTCCTGGAGCTCGCGGACCGGCTGAGCTGGCGGGCCCGCCTGGACGTGAGCCGCCTGGCCTGGCGCCGGTGGGGCTTGCGGGGCGCACTCGACGCGTGGGGAGAGGGCTCGCGCCTGCAGCGCCTCCTCGCCCGCGAGCGCGTGCTCAGCCTGGTCCTGCTCAAGGGCACCCGACGGGTGGCCCCGCCGCTGCCCGCCCCTCCGGTGGACGAGGGCGTGCGCGCCCAGGACGTCTCGGACCTCCCGTTGTTCGGGCCGGTCGCCGGGGCCGCGCGATGAGCGACGGCCTCCTGCTCGAGCGTGACGGTGTGGAGGCCGTGCAGGACGCCTTGCGTGCGCTCGGGCTCGACGGCTGGCTCCTCTACGAGTTCCGGCAGTCCAATCCGGTGTCGGCGTCCCTGCTGGCGCTGCCCTGGACCACCCGCCGCGGCTTCGCGCTGATCCCGGCCGAGGGCGAGCCCGTCGCGCTGGTGCACGCCATCGAGAAGGTGCAGTGGAAGCGCTGGCCCTGGGCGAGCGTCCACTACTCCGGCTGGCGTGAGCTGGAGGCGGGGCTGGCCTCGTTGCTGCGCGGCCGGGGCCGGGTGGCCATGGAGACCTCGCCCCGATCGGCCGTCCCGACGCTGGACCGCGTCCCCGTCGGCATCCACCAGCTCGTCCAGGAGACCGGGGTCGAGATCGTGGGCTCCGGCGACCTGGTCAGCGCGTTCCACGCCCGCTGGTCCGCGGCGCAGCTGGTGGAGCACCGACGGGCGGCCGTGGTGCTGCAGCGCACCGCCCGGGAGGCGTTCGAGCGGGCGCGGGAGGCGGCGGCGGACGATCGGCCGCTGACGGAGGGCGCGCTGGCGGCCTGGATCCGGAGCACGCTCGCGGATCGGGGCGTCGGGACGGACGTCGGGTGCATCGTGGCCATCGGGCCGCGCGCGTCCGATCCCCACTACGACCCGGGCGAGACCGGCGCGTCCATCGAACGAGGGGAGGCGCTGCTCATCGACCTGTGGGGCCGTACCTCCGAGGCGGCCGTGCCCGCGGACCAGACGTGGATGGGCTTCCTCGGGAGCGAGCTGCCACCCCGGGTCGCCGAGGTCTGGGCCGCCGTGCGGGACGCGCGCGACGCGGTGCTGGACTTCCTGCGCGCGCGGTGGGACGCGCGCGAGACCGTGCGCGGCTTCGAGGCGGACGACGTGGCGCGTACGCTGCTGACCGAACGCGGCTGGGGGGAGTGGTTCGTGCATCGCACGGGTCATTCGATCGACCGCGACCTGCACGGGAGCGGTCCCAACCTGGACAACCTCGAGACCCGGGACGACCGGGCGCTCCTGGTCGGTGTGGGCTTCTCGGTCGAGCCGGGCGTCTACCTGCCGGGCGAGCTCGGCGTGCGGAGCGAGGTGGACGTGCACTGGGGCGAGGACGGTCCCGAGGTCACCACGCCCGACCCCCAGCACGACGTCTTCCTCCTTCCGTAGCGGGCGCGGCGTGGCTCGCTCCACCGGGGCTGGAGCGGCGTCGTCGTCGCTGGTGGACGTCGCGCTTCCCCTGCCGCTCGATCGCACCTTCACGTATGCCCTGCCCACGGGCGTCTCCGCGCGCGTGGGCGCCCGGATCCTCGTGCCCTTCCGGCGCTCGGTGCGGGTGGGGTGGGTGGTGGCCACCGACGTGCGGGACCGACCGCGCGGGCTGCGCGCCGCCGTGGACGTGTTGGACCGCACGGAGCCCTCGCTCACCCCTCCGCTGCTCCGTCTCGCCCGCTGGATCTCCGAGTACTATCTGGCACCGCTCGGTCTGGTGCTGCGCGCCACGTTGCCCGCCCTTCTGTCGGATCACTCCCGCGACCTGGTGGTCGTGGACGCGGAGACCGCACCCCCGGCGGAGCTGACCGGTCGGCAGCGGCGCGTGTTCGACGCGCTGCGGGCGGCGGCGGGCGCGCGGGCCGTGCCCGCCCTGGCCAAGGAGCTCGGCCTGTCGTCCATCTGGCCGGAGGTCCGCTTCCTGGTGGACCTGGAGCTGGCGCGCCACTCGGTCGCGGCGCCCCGGGAGCCGGCCGCCGTCACCCGCAAGGTGATCCGGCTCGAGCAGTGGCTCGACACCCTCGCCGAGCGCGAAGCGCTGCTGGCCCGTGCGCCGCGACAGCGCGAGGCCTACCAGCGCCTCGAGGACGCCGGCGGGGAGCTGGAGTTGTCCGTGCTCGACCAGGACGGGTTGGCGGGCGCCGCGCGCGCCCTCGTGGGCCGGGGCCTCGCCCGCTCCGTGGACGTGGAGCAGGACCGCGATCCGTTCGCGGACCTGCCTCCGTCCGCGGCGCCCGCGCTCGCCCCCACGGCCCGCCAGCGCGCCGTGCTGGAGGCCCTGACCCCAGCGCTCGGGACGTCCCGGCCGCCTCCGTTCCTGCTGCACGGCATCACCGGCTCGGGCAAGACGCTCGTGTATATCGAGCTGCTGGCGCGCGCGCGCGCCGAAGGCCGGGGCGCGATCGTCCTCGTGCCCGAGATCAGCCTGACCCCGCAGACGGTCGCGCGCTTCCGCGCGCGCTTCGGCGACGAGGTGGCGGTGCTGCACTCGGGATTATCGGACGGAGAGCGCTACGATGCCTGGCGCGCGCTGCGCGAGGGGCGCAAGCGCATCGCGGTGGGTGCGCGTTCCGCGGTCTTCGCGCCCATCGAGCGCCTGGGCGTGATCGTGGTGGACGAGGAGCACGAAGGCACGTACAAGCAGTCGGAATCGCCGCGCTACCATGCGCGGGACGTCGCGGTCGTGCGTGCGCGCCTGGAAGGCGCCGTCTGCCTGCTGGGGAGCGCCACGCCCGCGCTCGAAAGCTGGGTCAACGCGGAGCGCGGCAAGTACACGTTGCTCGCGCTTCCGGAGCGCGTGTCGGGCGGCGCCCTGCCCCCGGTCGAGGTCGTCGACCTGCGCACCCGGAAGGGAGAGTCGGTCCGGCCCGCCCGCGACGAGGCGGAGGAGCCCGCTGCCCGCGGAGAGGGAGGGCTGGTGCTGAGCCCGCCGTTGATCGGCGCGGTGCGCACCCGGCTGGCGCGCGGGGAACAGTCCATCCTGCTGCTCAACCGCCGGGGCTATTCGAGCTTCCTGCAGTGCGAGGCCTGCGGCTTCGTGGTCGAATGCCCGGAGTGCTCGGTCTCCATGACCTTCCACCGGGCCCGTGGCCGGGTCGTCTGCCACCACTGCGGCCGGGAGGAGGCCGCGCCCCGCACCTGCCCGCGTTGCCTCGAGGGCGTGCCCCACTACCGGGGCATCGGCACCGAGCAGGTGGAGCGCGTGGTCGCGCAGACCTTCGCGGGCGCGCGCATCGCCCGCATGGACCTGGACACGACGAGCGGGAAATGGGCCCATCACCGCATCCTGGAGCGGGTGGGGCGGGGGGAGATCGACATCCTGCTCGGGACCCAGATGATCGCGAAGGGCCTGGACTTCCCCAACGTCACGTTGGTCGGCGTCATCAACGCGGACGTGGGCCTGCACCTTCCCGACTTCCGGGCGAGCGAGCGCACGTTCCAGCTCCTCTCCCAGGTGGCCGGTCGGGCGGGGCGGGGCCCCAAGGGCGGGCAGGTGCTGATCCAGTCCGCCGTGCCCGGGCACTACGTCATCCAGGCGGCGCTCCGTCACGACTACGAGGGCTTCGCGCGCCAGGAGCTCGCCGAGCGGCGCTCCGCGGCCTATCCGCCCTTCGTGCGCCTGGTCAACGTGGTCGTGAGCAGCCCGGATCAAGCACGCGCGGCGGAGGCCGCGGAGCACCTCGCCGCCCGTATCCTTGCCCGCCTGGCGCGCGGACCGTCCAGCACGGTGCGGCTGACGGGGCCCGCCCCCTCCCCCATCGAGCGGCTGCACGGCCGGTGGCGCTGGCACTTCCTGCTCCGGGGGCCCGCCGCCGAGCTGGGCCGCCTCGCGCGCGAGACCGCCGGCAGCGAGGACGACCACGGGGACGTGCGGATCGTCTTCGACCGCGATCCCGTGGCGCTCCTGTGACGACCGGCCGCGTTGCTGGCGCTGGGGGCGTCCCTTAGAATCTCCAGGCATGATGTGCCTGGCGCTCAACGCGTCCTACGAACCGCTGACCATCGTCCCTGCCCGGCGAGCGGTCCGCCTCGTCCTGGATGAGAAGGCCGAGGTGCTCGAGTCCGATCCCGACCGCGTCTTCCGGTCGGCGTCCGAGCACTTCCCCGTGCCGATCGTCATCCGGTTGGTCCGCTTCGTCCATGTGCCGCGTCGCTTCCGGCGCCAGGTGACCAACACCTTCCTGTTCGCGCGCGACGGCTACCGCTGCCAGTACTGCGGACGCCACCGCAGCGAGCTGGCCCACCGCCAGTTCCTGACCCGCGACCACGTCCAACCGCTGTCCCAGGGCGGGGACAACACCTGGACGAACGTCGTGACGGCGTGCTCGGCCTGCAACAACCGCAAGGCGGACCGGATGCCACGCCAGGCCGGGATGCGGCTGCTGACCCGACCCGGCGAGCCCAACTACGTCCACCTGGTGTGGGCCGTGCGGAGGGTCACCCCCGCCCAGCGGAAGTACATCCGGATGTTCTACGGAGCGGACGCGCTGGACGCGCTGGACCCGGCGGTCGACGGAGGCCAGGAGCACCCGGCCTGACCCCGGGGGGTCCGGCAGAGCGGTCGTGAGGCGCTCGATTCAGTCCTCGAGCCAGGCGTACGGGCGCTCGTAGAACTGCCCCGCGCCCCGCAGCGCGCCGTCGGTGCCGTATTCCTTCCAGTGCACCACCCAGCCCCGCACGCGGTCGCGACGCACCTCGTAGTGGAAGCCCGGGATGTCCTGCCGTTCGGCCAGGAAGCGGGAGAGGCGGGGGGGGAGGGCCGGGATCCCGTCGAGGTGGAGCTCGCCCAGGGGGGCCCGGATGCGGGTGTGGAGCTCCGCGTCGCAGCGGCCCAGCGCGGCCAGGGCCACGTCGATGGCGCGGGCGGCCTCCTCGAAGACGGTCGGCACGGTCGTATCCGACCGTGCCCCCACCGAGTCCAGCAGGGCCCGGGTCAGCGGGGCGGACAGCTCGCGGCGCAGGAGCTCCAGCTCGCTCGAGAGGTGCTCGTTGAGCCCCAGGAGCTGGGAGAACTCACGACGCAGGCTGGGTGCCGCCTCCGGCGTCGTCGGTGCTGGACTCGGATTCACGAAAGCTCCACCGGTCGGGCCGCCCTCGGGCTCCGACCCTCAAGATCACGCCGTGCGGTCGATCCTCCCGGGCGCAGCAATGATGGTGCCGTGCGCGCCCGCGTGCGAGAGCGGGAGGGCGTCCCGCGGCCGCCGACCGGCCCGCGTGTGATTGCGGGCGTCCTTCCCGGGTCCGCCGGCCGGCGGGTGCGCCCGCACCACGCCCCGGACCGGGTCCGGCTCGACAAACTTGTCGCAGGAGGCGGCAAGCCGGTGCCGGTCGTCGCGCCGAGGACACACCGGCGAGCGCCGTGCAACGAACTTCGTAAGCCACCGTCCGGCAAGGGCTTGAGTGCCCTGGTCCGGTTCCGGCCCCGGCCGGATGTGTTCCGGGTCCGGCAGGGGCGCCACGGGCCTGGTCCGTGCCTCGACTCAGGGGCGCCGGCCGCAGGTAGGGCCGCAGCAACCCGAGCACGATGGAACGCGCACGGCTCCGCCGGGCGCCCCCCCAGGAGAGCGATGTCCGTCCCCGTCCCCCACGCGGCCCCCACGAAGCGCGGCTTCACGCTCATGGAGCTCGTGGTGATCATGGCGCTGATCGGGATCATCGCCGGGATCGCCGGGCCGCGGATCGACCTGGCCAAGTACCGACTGGACTCGGCCGCCCTGGAGCTGTCCACCGGCCTCCACGGCGCCCAACAGACGGCTCTGCTCCGCGGCCACAACGTGAACTTCGTCTTCGAGCCGAACCTGAACCGGATGATCCTCCATCTCGATGCCGACAACGACAAGCTCGCCGGCTCCAGCGAGAGCCAGCGCGTGATCGAGTTCGGAGAGGGGGTCGTCTTCGGCCGGGGCGGGGCTCCCGCCCTGAACGGCGTGACGAACGACATCAGCTTCACCGAGACCTGGGGCTCCGGATCCCCGGTCGTCCGGTTCTATCGCAACGGCAGCACCAGCGAGGCGGGCACGGTCTACATCACCAGCAAGCAGGCCCAGCTGGGCTCCACGTATGCCGAGCACTCCCGCGCCATCCAGATCGAGCGGGCGACCGGACGCATCCGCTGCTTCAGCTACAAGTCCGGGAGCTGGCAGGAGAAATGTTGATGGACCGCAAAGGGTTCACCCTGGTCGAGCTGATGACCGCGCTCGTCATCCTCACGGTGGCCATCCTGGGGATCGCCGCCTCTGCGGGGCGACTCATCCAGACCGCCGGCACCACCGAGCTGCGGGCGCTCGCGGTCGAGGCCGCCGGAGCCCGGCTCCAGCAGGTCGTGCTCGACCCGCGCTACAACGTGCTCGACTCCCTGTACGTGGGGTCGGAGAGCGCGCTGCCCGGCCTGTCCGGCTTCACCCGCACCACGCAGGTCTCCCACGTGGTCCAGAACGTGGGCGGCCCGCAGAACATGGACTACAAGCGCATCACCGTTTCCGTGTACGGACCGTCGTTGCCGGACACCATCGTCCGGGAGTCGGTCGTGGGGGCTCCATGATCCAGCAGCAGCGGACCGACGAGCGCGGCATGACGCTCGTCGAGATCCTCATCGTCATCTCCATCTTCGCGTTCATCGTCGCGGGCGCCATGGGCTTCATGGCCACGCAGAACAAGGCGTTCTACCGAGGCGCCGAGAAGATGACGGCCCTCCAGAACCTGCGCTTCACGCTCGACCGCCTGGAGACGGACCTGCAGACCGCCGGCACCGGTGTGCCGCAGGGGCAGCCGTGGATGCTCTACGCCGGAGACAAGGCCATCGCGTTCGCCGCGGACTACGCGACGAACGTCGCCAACAACCTCGGCGCGGTCTACTACGATCCCGGTGCACCCACGGGGACCGTGTCCTCCCTGCGGACGTCGGTGACCATCCCCACCACGTCGTTCGTGGTGGGGGACACGCTGTATCACGATCCGCCCCTGAGCTCCAACCCGAGCCCGGCGGAGGTGATCATGTTCTTCTTCACGCCGGACACGGCCACGGCGCGCAGCGACGACTATGCGCTGTACCGACAGGTCAACAACGCCGCGCCGGAGCTGGTCTCGCGCAGCCTCCTGCAGATGGGTAGTGAACCCTTCTTCCGGTTCTTCTACCAGCGCGACAGCACCGGCGTGGCCAGCTTCAACGACAGCATCCCCGCCAACCAGCTACCGCTCAAGCATGCGGCCAAGCTGGAGGCGTCCGTGGCCGACACCGGGCAGTCCGCCAAGCTGGACCTGTTCCGTGCCGTCCGCGTGCAGGTGCGCGCCACCAACGGGCTCACGGGCCCGGAGGAGCGTACCGCGGACCTGTCGCTCATGATCGACATGCGCAACTCGAAGTACCCGCGTCTGCAGAGCTGCGGCGACGATCCGATCCTGGGGACGGCGGGCTTCAGCGCCATGGACGTGGACACCACGGCGGGGCAGGACGCGGTCCTGCTGCAGTGGAACCCCGCCACAGACGAAGTCATGGGCGAACAGGACGTCATCCGATACACCCTGTGGCGGCGTCTCGCCGGGGATCCCTGGGCGGATCCGTTCCTGAGCATCCCCGCCGGTGCCGCCACCTACAGCTACCTCGACACCAACGTGACCGTGGGGGACACCTACGTCTACGCGGTCGCCGCCCAGGACTGCACTCCCAAGCTGTCGGGCATGTTGGAAGCCGCTCCCGTCACGGTCAACTGACGGCGCTTTCGCAAGGACGCACGAATGATGAAGACGCTACCTCGACTCCGTGGCAACGAGCAGGGGATCGCCATGGCGATCACGCTCATGATCGTCCTGGCGGTGGGCGCGCTGGCCACCGGCGCGGCGCTGGTGGGCACGAACCACTCGCTTATCAACCGCTTCTACGACCGGCACAGCACGCTGGAAGCGGCTGCCGACGCCGGCCTGGAGCAGGCTCGCGCCCTGATCAACGCCAACAAGGCCTACTACCCGTCCGTCGGCTACACGGCGCTCGAGACCAACGCGCCGGTGAGCGACGCCGTGAACGGCACCATCCCGGGCGTGACCCGCACCACGTGGGTGGGCCCGAGCGGTGTGACGTCGGGTCAGTACGGCGTGTTCGGCACCATCATCTCGATGGTGCAGGACGCGGGCGGCGGGAAGGTGATCCGTCGCGCCGAGGTGACCCAGGAGAGCTTTGCCAAGTTCGCCTACTTCACGGACGTGGAGCCGTCGAACATCTCCTTCGGTGGTGGCGACGCCATCTTCGGGCCCGTCCATACCAACGACTACCTCAAGATCTATTCGTCCGGCGCCAGCTTCTACAGCCATGCCCGGACCGCCAAGACGGTGCAGGGCGCGCAGTACGGGAACTTCTATCAGGGCTATACGGAGTGGTCGCCCGCCATTCCCATGCCCACCACGGCCGACCTGGCGCTCCTACGGAACCAGGCGATCGCGGGGAACACGCGCATCGTCGGGAACAGCAACGGATTCACAGGCACGGCTACCACGCGGCTCGAGTTCCTCGCCATCGACATCAACGGCGACGGGGACGTGACGGACTCGAATGAAGGGTTCATGCGGGTCTACCAGGCGGGAAATGCCGACTACGTATCGGGTTGGGTGGCCAACCGGCAGTTGCACAACTCCGAGACCTGCGGGATGTACGCCGGTGGGTTCGCCAACCCCTTCCGTTCGGGATTGTGGCTACAGGCCAACGTCCCCTTCAGCGTTGTCGATGACTCGCTGGAAACGTCGCGCCGCCGGTGCTATCTGGGCGGTGACCCGGCCCTGAACGGGGGCACGTTCAGCCCGACGATCGGTGCAGTCCCGCACGGCGGCGCCTGGCAGCCGTGGCCGGGCAGCATCGACCCCGCAGTGTCCGCGGCTCGTCCGCAGGACGCGGCGTACCTTTGGCCGCTGAGCCGCCAGCTCAACCCCAACTTCAAGGGCGTGATCTTCGTGGACGGCAAGGTCGGCATCAGCGGCGTCGTGCGGGGGCGGATCACGATCGCGGCCACGGACGACATCAACATCGTCGACGACCTCACATACGCCACCGATCCCGGGCTGGGCACCTGCAACGACATCGTCGGGATCTTCTCGGGTGACGACATCCGGGTCAGCGACAACGCGATCAACCAGCCGCTGGAACCTGTGCAGTCGTCGGACCCGCACCTGACCTACGACGACACCAAGGACGAGTTCATCCACGGGGTGGTGCTGGCGCTCGACATCTTCACGGTGGAGGACTACGCGAGTGGCTCCGGCTCCGCCGAGCCCTGCGAGGCCACGAGCTGGGGCCGGGGCTGTCTGTACCTGACGGGCGGCATCATCCAGAACACCCGCGGCGCGGTGGGCACGAGCGCGGGGACCGGCTATCTGAAGAGGTACTCGTACGATCCGTGCGCCGCCTCCGAGCCGCCGCCCTACTTCCCGACGACCGGCCACTTCGTGCGGAGCCAGTACTACGAGATTGATCCGGCCACGTTCAACGTGGGCAGCTACTACTCGATGATCACGCCTCCGTGATCGGCTGAGACTTCACCCTGGGGCGGTCCCTCACCCGCGCCTCGGCGCTTCCGACCGCCCCGGTCCCCGCCGCCCGCCGGTTCGCCGGCGGGCGGTTCCGTTTTCGCCGCCGCGCGGCCCTCGGTTACCTTCCGGTGACCGACCGGTCGCGCAAGACGGGCGACCCGGACCGCGTCGCCGGACGCACGCCCGGATGCGTGCTGCCGCTTGGCCCGCCGGGCGCGTCCCGGCGGTGACCGGCCAGACCCCCCGACCCCCCACGCCATGCAGACGACGCTCACCCGCACGGTCCGCTTCCGGGCGGAGCACCACTACCACCGCGCCGACTGGTCGTCCGAGCGCAACCGCGAGGCGTTCGGGGACACCGCGGTCCCCCACACGCACCTCTTCGAAGTGGCGGTGAGCGTGTCGGGGCCCGTCGATCCCGAGACCGGCTTCCTGGTGGATCTGGGCGCGCTCGACGCCCTGCTCGAGCGCGAGGTGCGTGCGCCCCTGGCGGAGCAAAGCCTGAACGAGGCTGTGCCGTCGTTCCGCCACGGGCGTCTGCAGCCGTCCACGGAGGCGCTGGCGCAGGTCCTGTGGGAGCGGCTGGACGGGTCGATCCCACTTCCGGCACGTCTCGAGCGCGTCGTGGTGCGCGAGAGTGACAGCCTCGAGTCGGAGGTGCGCAGACCATGAAGCGCGGGGGTCGCTCCGCGGACGAGCCCCGGCGCCCGCGCCGCGTCGGCGAGGCGCCGACGCCGGCCCGCCCCCGTCCGGTGCGCGAGGGGTTCGCCCCGCCCCCTCCGGTGGACGAGCCCGAGCCTTCCGTGCGCTTCGAGGCGGACGGGGTCTCCTGGCATGTACGGGTGACCGGCGAGCACCGTGGCGCTGGGGGGGTTCCCCTGCTGGAGCTGCGCTTCGAACGCTCCGATCCGGACGAGTGGCGGACGCTCCTCGTGCCCCGGCTCGATCCGGCTGTCCTCGACGAGGCCCGCTGGGTCGTTCTCCTGCGGCGGGCACGGTTGGGGGAGGAACCCGCTTCCTGAACGGGGAGCGAGAACTTCTGTCCGCCCGGGGGTACCATATGCGCCGGCGTTGCCGGCGGCTCCCCCCCGACCCGGAGAGGAGCCCTGCAGATCGAACAAGGAGCGGGAGGGGATGGCGGGGAAGTGTTCCGGTGCCGCCGACGCGGCGACCGGGTCGGCCCACAGCCGAAGGGGATTCTCCCGGGGTGATGCTCGGGGAATCGTGATCACCGATGCCAAGGCCAACGCCGAGCGTACGCCGGCGATCGCGGCATTCATCTGGGGCGGCCGGGTCCGGCCGCGACCCACTCTGCCCTACGGGCGCTGGAAAGGCGCTGCGTAGGGATACCTGTCCACCAGGTAGTGCGAGGGCGCGAGGGCGGAGAACCGCTCCCGCGCCCTCCGCGCGTCCGGGCCCGGTACCCGGTCGCGGAGGACCACGCCCGCTAACGGATCGGGGCTGCGGGCTGTCTCGACAGGGAGAGCGCGAGGGATGGGGGGGAGGCCCGGGAGACCGCCCGGGGCGGCGAGGGGCCCGGCGCCGGAAGAACACAACCGGGGCTACGGACGTAAGGCGTCCGGAAGCCCCGTTCGCATGTTGGAGGGAGGAGTGATGAAGCGCGGTTCCAGACGGATGGCGGCCCTGCTGGCGCTGGTGGGCGCGGGGATGGTCCTCGCGGCCGCTCCGGGCCTGGAGGCCCAGGAGGTCCCGGACAGCGTGACCCTGGAGGAGGCCCTGGCCCGGGCGCTGGAGCGGAGCCCCACGCTGGCCCAGAGCCTGGCCGCGGTCGAGAATGCCGTGTCGGGTCGGCGGACCGCGGTGGGCGCGTTCCTGCCCAACATCTCGTCCTCCTCGGGGGCCTCGGTCTCGAGCACGCGTCGGTTCGACCCGGCGACCCAGCGCGAGGTGGAGGGCTCCGCGACGTCGTATTCGGCCAGCCTTTCGGCCTCGTACGACCTCTTCGACGGCTTCCGCAACGTTCGTGAGCTCACGGTCGCGGGCGCAGACCTCGAGGCCGCGGAGGCGCGCCGGGAGAGCCAGCGGTTCGACGTGGTGCTGCAGACCAAGACCACCTTCTTCTCCGCGCTGCGCCAGGGCGAGCTGCTGACGGTGCAGCAATCCCGGGTGCGACGGGCGAACGAGAGCCTGGACAACATCCGACGTCGCGTACAGCTCGGCAGCGCCACACGGTCGGATTCCCTGCGGGCCCGGCTCGAGCTGGCCAATGCCCGTCAGGCCGAGCTGCAGGCGCGCTCCGCGCTCCGCGCCGCGGAGTTCGCGCTGGGGCGGGCGATCGGGGCCGACGGCCCCGTGGCACCGGCCACGCCCGGCGGTCTGGAGTCGGGACCCCTGCCGTTGTCGGATGACGAGATCTACCGGGTGGCGGTCGACGCCTCGCCCGACGTGGTGGCGGCGGTCGCCGAGGAGCGGGCCGCCCTGGCGTCGGTGGGCTCCGCCCGGGCGGCGTATTTCCCCAGCCTGTCGGTGTCCTCCGGGCTCACCTGGAACAACGACATCGCCGCCTTCTCCGACGGCAACTCCAGCTGGAACGTGCGCTTCTCGGCCAGCTATCCGATCTTCAACCGCTTCCAGCGCTCCACCGTGGTGGATCGGGCGCAGGCGGCGGCGCGGGTCTCGCGGCTCGCCCGGTCGGACGCGGAGCTCCGCGCCCGCGAGTCCGCCGACGGCGCCCTGCAGACGCTGCGCACCGCGGAAGAGGCGATCGAGATCGCGAACGAAGCGGTGGTGGTGGCCGCCGAGGACCTGCGGGTGGTGGAGGAGCGGTACCGGTTGGGTGTGGCCACGATCCTGGATCTCATCACGAGTCAGATCGCGGTGGAGGAGGCGGAGGCCAACCAGGTGTTCGCCCGCTACGACTATCTGCTGGCTCGGGCGCAGCTCGAGTCCATCCTGGGGAGGGAGCTGTGAGCGACGTCGTCATCAAGACGCGAGGCCTGCGCAAGGACTACGTGCTCGGCGCCGAGACCGTGCGGGCGCTACGGGGCGTCGACCTCGAAGTCTCGCGGGGCGACTTCGTGGCCATCATGGGACCGTCGGGAAGCGGCAAGTCGACGTTCATGAACATGATCGGCTGCCTCGACACACCGACGGAGGGCGAGTACTGGCTGAACGGCCAGAAGGTGAGCGAGCTCTCCGACGACGAGCTGGCCCGGGTGCGCAACCGCGACATCGGCTTCGTCTTCCAGACCTTCAACCTCCTGCCGCGCGCCACCTCGCTGGCCAACGTGGAGCTGCCGTTGATCTACGCCGGCGTCCCCACGCGGGAACGGCGGGATCGCGCCCGCTCCAAGCTGGAGCTGGTCGGGCTGGGGGAGCGCATGGACCATCGCCCTCCGGAGCTCTCCGGCGGTCAGCGTCAGCGCGTGGCGATCGCGCGCGCGCTCGTCAACGAGCCCGCCATCCTGCTGGCGGACGAGCCCACCGGGAACCTCGACTCGAGCACGAGTGAGGAGATCATGGAGATCCTGACCCAGCTGCATGCCCAGGGGCAGACGATCATCCTGGTCACCCACGAGCACGACATCGCGGAGTATGCCCGACGCCAGGTCCACCTGCGCGACGGCGTCATCGAGAAGGACTTCCTCAACGAGCACGTGCGCGCCGGCGCCTGAAGGAAACGAGACGGACGATGAGCAAGCTTCTGGAACGGAAGGGCACGGGGGTCGCGCTGGCACTTCTCGGGCTGGTCCTCGCCGGGTGCGGGGAGGCCACCGAGGCCGCGCCCGGCCCCGCGGTTGCGGCCACCGAGGTGAGCCGCACGGACCTGCGGATCACGGCGGAGGCCACGGGCCTGGTGGAGCCGATCCGCACGGTCGAGGTCAAGTCGAAGGCCTCCGGCGAGATCCTCCAGTTGCACGTCGACACGGGCGACCGCGTGGAACCCGGGCAGTTGCTCGCGGAGGTGGACCCCCGCGACGTGCGCAACGCCTACGAGCAGGCCAAGGCGGACCTCGAGGTGGCCCAGGCGCGCGTGGACATCAGCGCCGCCCAGCTCGAGCGCTCCCAGGAGCTGCGCGACGCGGGCGTGGTGACGCAGCAGGAGTACGAGAACACCAACCTCGAGGCCGCCAACGCGCGCGCGCAGCTGGTCAAGGCCGAGACCAACCTGGAGCTCGCCGAGCTCCGCCTGACGGACGTGACCATCCGTGCGCCGATGGCGGGCGTGATCATCCAACGCAACGTCGAGGTGGGTGGCGTCATCCAGTCCGCGTCCGGCAACATCTCGGGCGGGACCACCCTGTTCCTGATGGCCAACCTGGAGGACGTGCAGGTCCGCACGCTGGTGGACGAGACCGACGTCGGGCAGCTCCATGCCGGGCTGTCGGCCACGGTGCGGGTGGAAGCGTTTCCCGATCGCACCTTCCGGGGGGATGTGGCCAAGATCGAGCCCCAGGCCACGGTGGAGCAGAACGTCACGATGTTCCCCGTCATCATCTACCTCGACAACCGGGCGGGCCTGCTCAAGCCCGGCATGAACGCCGAGGTCGAGGTGGTGGTGGCCGAGCAGCCGAACGTGCTCACCGTCCCCAACAACACCGTCGTCGAGCCCCGCCAGTTCGCGCCCGCCGCCATGGCGCTGGGCCTCGACCCCGAGCAGCTCGACTTCAACCCGCGCGCCGGCTTCGCCGGTCGTACGGGCGGCGCGCGGCCGGGAAGCGCTCCCGGTGGCGCTCCCGGAGCGCAGCCGGCAGCCGAGCAGGGTCGGGCACCCGCTGCGGGCGGCGCCGCCAACGCGGCCGGAGGGGCTCCCACGGACGAGGCGCGGGCACGCCTGCAGGAGATCCGTCGTCAGGTCGATGCCGGCGAGATCACGCAGGACTCGGCGCGCGCCCTGTTCCGGGCGGCCGGTGGCGGACGTCCCGGCGCGCGCGCCGCGGCCGCCCCGGCGTCCGGCGAGGACGGAGCCGACCGCGAGGGCCGTCCGGGCGTGGTGTTCGTGGTGCAGGCGGACGGATCGTTCGTGCCGCGGGCCGTGGTGATGGGTCTGTCCGACTGGGATCAGACGGAGATCATGAGCGGTCTGGAGGAGGGGGAGCGTGTGGCGGTGATCGGCGCGGCCCAGCTCCAGGCGCAGCAGCAGGAGTTCCTGAACCGGATCCGGGAGCGCAACTCGGGTCCCTTCGGCGGCGGCGGCCCGCGGTAGGAGTCCGGACATGTTGATCGGAGAGACCATCCGGGTCGCCCTGGGCGCCATCCGCGCGAACGCGATGCGCTCCGCGCTCACCACGCTCGGCATCATCATCGGCGTCGCGGCCGTGATCGCCATGGTGGCGCTGGGCGAGGGTGCCCAGCGCCGCGTGCAGGACCAGATCGCGGCCATGGGCACCAACGTGCTGACCATCCGGCCGGGGCAGAACATGTTCCGCGGCGTGTCGCGCGGCGACGCGCGCCTGTTCGTGGAGGATGCCGAGGCGTTGCAGGCGGGCGCGGGCGGCTCGCTGATGATCTCCCCCGAGGTGCGCGGACGTCAGCAGGTCAGCTATCTGCGCTGGAACGTCAGCAACGACGTGATCGGCGTATGGCCCGACTACTTCGCCATCAACAACTTCAAGCTCGCCGCCGGTCGGCTCTTCGACGAGGGTGAGGTGCAGGGCCGGCGGCGGGTGGCGGTCGTGGGGTCCGAGGTACCGACCCAGCTCGGCGACACGCCTCCCACGCTCCTGGTCGGGCGGACCATCCAGATCCGGGGCGTGCCGTTCGAGATCGTGGGCGTCCTGGAGGAGAAGGGCGCGATGGGCTTCAGCCGGCCCGACGACGACGTGTTCATCCCGCTGTCGACGGCCCAGTACCGCGTCATGGGTGGGCGTGACCGTCTGAACGCCATCTACGCCCAGGTGCAACCGGGTACCACCATGGATGCGGCGTTCGCGACCATCGATCGGGTGGTGCGGCGTGAACACCGTCTGGCTCCGGGCGAGGACGCGGACTTCAACATCTCCAACCAGACGGACATCCTCGAGACGTTCAACGAGTCCAACGAGGTGTTCGGCTGGTTGCTGGCGGGGATCGCGGCCGTGAGCCTGCTCGTGGGTGGGATCGGCATCATGAACATCATGCTCGTGAGCGTCACCGAGCGCACGCGCGAGATCGGTGTGCGCAAGGCGCTCGGGGCCACCCGGCGCACGGTGCTCATGCAGTTCCTGATCGAAGCGCTGGTCCTGTGCACGCTGGGCGGGATCATCGGCGTGGGGGTCGGCGTGGGCGGGGCCACCGCCCTCACCAACACGTTGGGGTGGGAGACCGCCGTCCGCATGGACGCGGTGTTGATCGCCCTGGGCTTCTCCGCCGGCATCGGCCTGTTCTTCGGGATCTGGCCGGCCCAACGCGCCGCGAAGCTCGACCCGATCGAGTCGCTCCGCTACGAGTAGCGCACACGGCGGCCCCGGCGCGCGGCCTCTACGCTACCGCGATCCGGGTGACGGCCGACGGTGACGCGCGATCCGTGCGTCCATGGACGACAGGAGGTCCTGGAAGCGCGGATCGCCCCGGAGGGGATCCAACAGGGGGTCGCGCCGCACGAACGCCAGCCGGGGATCGCGCTCGCTGACGGCGCGCTGCAGCGCGGCGAACGCCGAGTCGGGCCGGCCGAGCTGCGCCCAGCCGATCGCCGCGTCCACCGCCGATCCGTTGTCGGTCCCCGCCTGCTCCACGAGCCACGTCCAGTAGCGCGTCTCGTCGGCCGCGATGGTGCGGGACAGCCGCTCGGCGGCCTGGATGGCCGACGGATCGTCCAGCGCCTCTCCTCGACGCGCTTCCAGCGCCACGGCCGCCGGGACGTCCTCCGAGGCGAGGTACGCGTGCCGGAGCGCCAGCCAGGCCGGCGGCAGCTCCGGATAGCGCTCGACCAGCTCCTCCAGGATGCCGATCGCCGCTGGGAGATTGCCCCCGGCGATCTGGCCGCGCGCGGCCCTCAGCATGACCACGGGCACGTCCGGCGCCTGCGGCGCGTCCGGGTGCTCCATCTGGAGGAGCGCGGCCCGACGTCCGAAGTCGGTGGCGGCGTGCAGCCACTCCTCGTCGGCGAACGTCGAGTCGATCCGCACCTGGATGCGCGTGTCCATGTCCCGCCCCGCGCGCTCCGCTACCCGCACCAGCGTGCGCAGCACGGCCTGGGCCTCGCTGGACGACGGATCCAGGGCGATGGCGCGCTGCACTTCGCTGGCCGCCTGCAGCAGGTTGTCCTCCACTGCCTCGCCTTCCATGGCCAGCAGCAGGCGGGTGCCCGCCAGCGACGTCCAGGCCTCCACGAAGCCGGAGTCGGCGCGGGCCGCCTCCTCGTAGTTCTCCGCCGCCGTGCGCAGCGCGTCCGGCGTCCCCTGCTCCTCGACGTAGCGCCCCCGCATCCAGGCGTCCTGGGCGTCGGCGCTGGCCGTCCGTACCACGGGTTCGTCGACCGCGGCGGGCGCCAGCTCGGCCTCGATGGCGGAGGCGATCTCGTCGGCCACACGGGCCTGCAGATCCAGGAGGTCGGCGACGTCCCCTTCGTAGCTGTCGGCCCAGACGTGCGCGTCGGTCGCGGCGTCGATGAGCTGGGCCGTGATGCGCACCCGTTCGCCGGCCCGCACCACCGATCCCTCCACGATCGCGTCCACGCCCAGCTGCGCCGCGATCTCGGGGACGGACAGGTCGGTCTCCGCGAAGCGCGTCACCGAGGTGCGGGAGGTCACGCGCAGGGTGGAGACGCGGCTGAGCGCGGCGATCAGCGCCTCGTGCATGCCCGCCGCGAAATAGGCTTGGCCCCCACCTTCGGAGAAATCCTGGAGCGGAAGCACGGCGAGCGCGCGGATGGCGCGTGCCGGGTCGCCCACGGCGCGCAGCGCGGGGGAGGCCTCCTGCGCGCGGGTGGGCGGCGGGTTCTCGAGGTCACGCAGCACCCACACCAACCCCGCTCCCACGGACAGGATCACGACGGCGGCGAGCGCGAGCCGGGCCGTGCGCACCGTGGCCGGATCGCTCCCGCCGGTGCGGTGCACATGACCGCGTGGACCGACGTCGTAGAGCCACCCGAGCAGCATCGCGACGGGGAAGCCCAGGATGGCGATGAACACCAGCGCGCGCAGCCAGGTGTCCGGCAGACCGAAGGCGGGCAGGATGAGCTCGGCCAGCGCCTGGAGCACCACGAACGCGCCCGCGCCGTATGCGAACGCCACGCGCCAGACGCGGCGGCGCTTGAGCTCGGCGAAGAAGCGGTGGGGGCCCTGACCCTCGGTGGACATGCGTGCGGTACCGGGCCGGACGGGCGGGGTTCCTCGGACGCGCGGGGTCGGGCGGCGGCCTTCCGGCGCGCCCGCTCCGTCAGGGCAGGACGAGGTCGACCCGGCGGCCCTGTCGGACGACCGTGAGCGGATAGGGCGGGCGAGACCCGGCCAGGACCCCACCGAGCCCGTCGGGATCGGACACGGCCCGACCCCCGACCTCGACGATGACGTCTCCCGGGCGCAGACCCGCCTCCGCGGCGGGAGCGCCCTCCACGGCGTCCAGCACCAGCGCGCCCTGCCGGACGCCGAAATACTCCTGCAGGCCCGGGTTCAGCGGCACCAGATAGGCTCCGGCCAGGTACCGGCGCCCCAGGTAGGCGTAGGGCGTGATGGGGCGCTGACCGGGCACCGCGACGGTCACGACGGAGTCCGGCAGCGGACCCAGTCGCTCCATCGCGCGGGTGGCGAGCTCCTGCTCCATCTCCTGCAGCCGGGCGCGCGCCCGCTCGATCTCCGGCTCCAGCTCCGGTCCGCGCGGTAGCGCGAACCAGCGGCCGCGGAGCAGGCGCCAGAAAGAGACGGCCTCGTCCTGCGGGTTGGCGTGGAGGCCTGTCATGTCGTCCAGTTGCTGGCGCAGCAGGTCGATGTCGCTGACGAGCGCCTCCACGTCCGGCGTGCGCAGCACTCGCACGTGCGGACCGTCGGTGCCGGCCCAGGTCCAGGTGGTGGGGCCGCTGCCGTCCTCTTCGAACTGGAGCATCACCGTGACGGCGCGGCCTTCCGATCCGCGCACCCGCACCATCCGCGGCTCGGTGGTGGGGGTGCGGGGCTCGGCCGGAGGCACACCCCGCAAGGCCCTCCAGGTCGCCGGCCGGGCGCCTTCGGACAGGACCACGAAGACCTGTCGCTCCTCGTCGGCCCGTCGGGGCTCGTCCGCGATGCGCGGCAGCGTGCTGGGTCGCGCGCCGGCGGTGACCGAGGACCGGACCCGCTGCCCGGCCCGCTCCACGTCCAGGATCACGCGGTCGCCGACGCGCAACGATCCGATCGCGTCGATCAGGCGCTCCTGCGAGGCGGGCGCGCCGTTGATCCCCACCACGAGGTCGCCCGCCTGGAGGCCGGCGCGGGCCGCTCCGGTCCCGTCCACCACGTCCTCGATGAGGATGCGCGTGGACACCGAGCGCCCGTCCTCCACGGTGCTGATCAGGTTCAGGTTGACGCCCAGCCAACCGGATCCGGCCGTCGCGCCCGGTTCCCTGACGACGGCCTGCTGGCCCGCCAGACGTGCCGCTGCGCCCGAGGCCGCCACGCCCAGCGCCACCAGCGCCAACGCCGTCCGGACCGTGCCCCCGCTCATCGCCGGAGTCGCCTCAGTACCAGTTGTCGTCCCGGCCGCGCCCGGCCTGGCTCACGACCGCCTGTCGTTCGGCCAGCGCGTTGACCAGGATGCCGTTGATGAACGGATCGTACGGCGCGGAGCGCAGCGCGCTGCGACTGGCCTGGACCAGCAGGTCCAGCGCCTCGGCGCGGCGCGCCGGGTCCAGCGACGCGCCCGGGTCTCGACCCGTGCGCTCCGCGAGCTGCCGGTAGCGATGCAGCGAGCTCACGTACTGCTGCTCCGTGCGCTCGACCAGCTCGGCGGCCTCGTCCAGCGAGGCCACGCTCGCGACGTCGATCGGCGTGCCGCCGGGCGCATTCGCGGCCAGCGTGGCGCGCGTGACCCCGCTGCCCGCCACACCGCCCCCCAGGAAGAGGACGAGCGCGGCCGCGAGCCGGGTCCACCCCGACGCGAGGGAGGGCACGCGGATCCAGCGGGCGTGCGGGGAGGTGATCAGCCCTTCGGACAACAGCCGGGCCTCCAGATGCTCCCAGTCGCCGGCCGGCGGCATCATGCGGGGGAGCGCGGCCAGGTCCCGGGTCTGGGCCTTCAAGGTCTCCAGCTCCGCGGCCCACTCCGGATGCGCGGCCAGGAGCGCCCGCTCGTCGGCGGTCGGTTCCCGGTCCACCAGCTCCGCGATCCACTCCAGATTCACAGGCTCCATGCTTCCGCTCCTGACGGCCCCGCATCGGCGCGGGTCGGGGCCAGCATCGTGCGCATCTTCGCGCGCGCCTTGAACAACTGGGACTTCGACGTCCCCGCCGTGACGCCGAGGAGATCGCCGATCTCCTCGTGGGTGTAGCCCTCCACGTCGTGGAGGATCAGGACCTGGCGCATCCCCTCGGGCAACCGGTCCAGGGCGCTCTCGAGGCGCCGCTGCAACAGCGCGTCCCCCCCACCGGGGGCGACCGGGATCGCGTCGGGCATCGGCTGCTCCCGCCGGGTCCGGGTCTCCGCCTTGCGCAGTGCCTGCAGCGCCGAGTTGACCGCGATCCGGTGCAACCAGGTCGAGAAGCGCGAATCCCCCCGGAACGTCGGGAGGGCCCGGATCGCCCGGATCCACGCCTCCTGGGCGTAGTCGTGCGCCAGGTCGTCGTCCGCCGCGATCCGGCGCACCACGGCGTAGACGCGCGGCGAATAGCGCTCGTAGAGCGCCCGCACCGCGCGCCCGTCGCCATCACAGGCACGGCGGATCAGCTGGGCTTCACTCAACCTGACGTCCGGTGGTCGGGGATCCGTCTCCTAGGACCCGGAAGCCCCCGCCAGGGTTGCCTCCGACCCCTCGGGTCGGTAACTACGGGGGCTCCCACCGACGGGGTGGGAGCGCTGTGCGGCCGGGGCCCCGCCCGCACGGGGCCTCGACCCCCGACCGCGCATGATCGCCTTCGAATCCCTGACCAAGCGCTACGGCGACCTCACCGCCGTCTGGTCCCTCTCCCTGCAGGTGTGGCCCGGCGAGGTGTACGCGCTGCTCGGACCCAACGGGGCGGGGAAGACCACGGCGCTGCGCTGCCTGGCCACCCTGCTGGAGCCTTCGCTGGGCACGGCGCGGGTGGACGGACGCGACGTCCGGGAGGATCCGCACGAGGTCCGGCGCCGCATCGGCTTCCTGGCCGCGTCCATGGGGCTCTACGAGCGCCTGACCGCGCGCGAGATGGTGCGCTACTTCGCGGAGCTGCACGGCCTGACCGGCACCGAACGCGACGCACGCGTGGACGAGACCGTGCGGATGTTCGGGATCGAGCCCTTCCAGGACCGCTACTGCGGCAAGCTGTCGACCGGCCAGCGCCAGCGCGTCTCGATCGCGCGCGCCATCGTGCACGATCCGCCGGCCTTGATCCTGGACGAGCCCACCCTGGGCCTGGACGTGTTGAGCGGCGAGACCATCTACGCCTTCATCGAGGCCGAGCGGCGGCGCGGGAAGGCCATCCTGTTCTCCACCCACCAGATGGCCGAGGTGGAGCTTCTGGCCGACCGCGTGGGCGTGCTCTCCCGGGGCAAGCTGGTGGCGGAGGGGACGGTCGAGGCGCTGGTCGAGCGGACGGGCGAGGCGAACCTGGCGCGCGCCTTCCTGCGCTTGTTGGAGGCCTGACGTGGGGCGCGCCTGGACGGTCTTCCTGAAGGAGCTCAAGGAGACGCTGCGCGACCGGCGTACGCTGCTGATCATGGTGGTGGTGCCGGTCCTGCTCTATCCCGCCCTGATGATCGCCTCCGAGCAGCTCGCGCTGTTCGGGATGCGCCAGCTGGAGAGCGCGCCCGCGCGCGTGGCCATCGTGGGGGGGGACGAGGCGCTCGACGCCTTCCTGGCCGGTCGTGAAGACATCGCGCGTGTGCAGCTCGTGGGGACCGAGCCGGTCGAGGCCGTGCGCGCGGGGGACGTGGCGGCCGTGGCGGTCTTCGGCGAGCGCGACCGGTCCGGACGGGAGCCGGCGGAGGCCGCGCTGCCTCCCGAGACGGATCCGACCCCCATCACGCGTGACGTGCTCCTGCTGTTCGACGCGGCCGACGACCTGTCGCGCCGTGGTCGGGACGTGCTCGCCGGCGCGCTGGGGGATTTCGAGGAGGGCGTGCTGGAGCGGCGGCTCACCGAGCGCGGGCTGCCGGCCTATTTCGCGGACCCCATCCACGTCGCGGATTCGTCCGTGGCGCTGCCGGAGGAGGTGGGCGGCTACGCGCTGGGCCGCTTCCTGCCCATGCTGCTGATCGTGATCACGCTGCTGGGCACGTTCTATCCCGCCATCGATCTGGCCGCGGGCGAGAAGGAACGCGGTACGCTGGAGACGTTGCTCACCGCCCCCGTGCCCTCACGCGAGATCGTGACGGGGAAGTTCCTGACGGTGGCCGCGGTGGGCGTCGTGGCGGCGGGACTCAATCTGCTGAGTATGCTGCTCACGTTCCAGACGGGGCTGTTCCAGTTCGCGGGCGCGCTCGACATCGAGTTCTCGGTGCCGCTCGACCGGCTCATCGTGATCTTCCTCACGTTGATCCCGCTGGCCGTGTTCTTCGGATCGCTCTTCCTGGGCGTGGCCGTGCGGGCCCGCTCGTTCAAGGAAGCGCAGAATGCGCTCACGCCGATCTACATGATCGCGCTGATGCCGGCGTTGCTGCCGCTCTTCCCCGGCATCGAATTCACCCCCGCCATGGCGGTGGCTCCGATCGCGGGTGTGGCCCTGTTCTTCCGCGAGCTCATGGGCGGCAACGCGCCGGTGCTGCTCGGTCTGGTCGCCGTCGGCTCCACCGCGGTGTACGCCTGGGCCGCGCTGGCCTTCGCGGCCGCGTCCTTCGGCAGTGAGGACGTGCTGTTCGGCGGCGACTCCGGCAAGCGCGGGCCCCTGCGCAGCCTGTTCACGCGCGGCGCGCGCGGAGCGGGCCGTGCCGTCCCGACGCTCGGGGAGGCGCTGCTGTTCGTCGCGGCGGTCGGGGCGCTCTTCTTCTACGTGGGGATTCCGCTGCAGGCCCGCTGGCTGGAGCGGGGGCTGCTCGCCACCGAATGGGTGCTGCTGTTCCTGCCCGCGGTCCTGTTCGTGGGGTTCGGCCGCTACCGGGTCACGGAGACGCTCTCGCTGCGGCTCCCGACCGGACGTCAGCTCCTGGGCGGCGTGTTGTTGATCGCGGGGGGCACCCCGATCGCCTGGGTGCTGGCCTGGCTGCAGTCGTTCGTGCTGCCGGTCCCCTGGGATCTGGTGGAGGGCCTGAGTGATCTCGTCAGCGCCGACTCGCTGGGACGGCTGCTGTGGCTGCTCGCGCTCATCGCGGTGACGCCGGCCTTCTGCGAGGAGATCGTCTTCCGGGGTGTGTTGCTGGGCGGTTCGCGCCGTCGTCTGAACACCGCGCAGGCGGTGTTGCTCAACGGTCTCGCGTTCGGTCTGTTCCACGTGAGCACCGAGACCGTGTTCCGTCTGCTTCCCACGGCCTGGCTGGGCTTCGTCCTGGCCTGGACCGTCTGGCGCACGGGCTCGCTCGTGCTGAGCGCCCTGATGCATTTCCTGAACAACGGCACCATCGTGCTGCTCGCCTTCCTGCCGGCCACGCGGGCCTGGCTGAGCGCACCGGACTTCCGACCCCCGGTCTGGTTGATCCTGATCGGGCTGATGTCCTTCACGACCGGCATCTATCTGCTCTCGCAGGAGAGGGCGCCCGTCCCGGCGCCCGATCCCGATCCCGTCCTCGACGAACCCGAGACCCTGCCATGACGTCCCGTCTACGCGGCGCCAGCCACCTGGAAGACACGAAGAGCGGAGAGATCCTCGACAGCGAGCAGCTCGTGGGGCTGGGGCCCTCGGGGAAGCCGCTGTTCGCCCGGTACGACCTGGACCAGATCGCACCCGGCTTCCAGCCGGACGACCTCGCGGGTCGGCGCGCGGACCTGTGGCGCTACGCCGAGGTGCTGCCGGTGCGGAATCCGGACTGCATGATCCAACTGGGCGAAGGCTGGACGCCGCTTCTGGACGCCCCACGCCTGGCCACGCGCCTGGGCATCCGCCGCGCGTGGGTGAAGGACGAAGGGCAGAACCCCACGGGCAGCTTCAAGGCGCGCGGGCTCTGTCTCGCGGTCTCCCGGGCCAAGGAGCTGGGCGCGCGCGAGCTGGCGCTCCCCTCCGCCGGCAATGCCGGCTCGGCCGCGGCGGCCTACGGGGCCGCCGCGGACATGCCCGTCCACGTGGTCGTCCCGCGCGACACGCCGGCCCCCATCGTGGAGGAGATCCGCGCCCTGGGCGCGGATCTCCAGTTCCTGGACGGGCTCATCACCGACTGCGCCAAGGTGGTCCGCAAGGGCGTGGAGGAGCACGGCTGGTGGGATCTCTCCACGCTCAAGGAGCCCTACCGGGTGGAGGGCAAGAAGACCATGGGCTACGAGATCTACGAGCAGCTCGGCCTGAGGCTGCCCGACGTGATCGTCTATCCGACCGGGGGCGGAACCGGTCTGATCGGCATGTGGAAGGCGTTCGACGAGATGGAGCGCATGGGGTGGATCGGCTCCGAGCGTCCCAAGATGATCTCCGTGCAGGCGGCGGGCTGCGCGCCCATCGTGCGGGCCTGGGAGAACGGCGTCGAGGACGCCGGCATGTGGGAGGGGGCGGCCACGTACGCGTCGGGGCTGCGCGTGCCCGGCGCGGTGGGCGACTTCCTGATCCTGCGCGCGGTGCGGGAGTCGAACGGCGCGGCGGTGGCCATCCCCGACCACGAGATGGAGCAGTGGGTGCATTGGATGGGCGCGGACACCGGTGTGTTCGCCGCGCCCGAAGGGGGCGCGGTGGTGGCGGCGGTGCCTCGCCTGCTCGAGTCCGGCGTGATCACGCCGGAGGACGAGGTGGTGTTGTTCAACACCGGGTCGGGGCTCAAGTACGTGGGGATGACGCCGGTGGACTGAGGGGGGTTGCCAAAGCGGCTCCGGGGGGGGGTAGGCTGCGCATAAGCGACAGTCTGCTCTCCCCCCAAGGAGAATGGTCATGCTTCGCGCTCTCGCTGGTATCCTGCCCTTCGCTGCCCTCCTGGTTCTCGTTCCTTCGAGGCTCACAGGTGCCGACGCGGGGTCGATCAGGGCACCCTTGCCGTGTTCCGCCGACGCGCCGTGCGACACATGGGATCCGGATGTGTGGTGCTACAACAACGGAATTACGTGGCAGTCGGCGTGCACAGGCGGGATGGAGTGGTGCGACGGCCACTAGGAATCGGTGGCGAGGGTGGCCCGACCGCCGAGGTCGTCCGCCCTCGCCCCATCGTCTGATCCGACGGAGCAAGCAGTGGCCAGGAAGGCAGTCTCACGATCCCAGGTCCGCGACACGCTGTGGCGCGCGCGGCCCTGCCAAGCAGTGGCCCATGCCGTTTGTGTTCTTTCCGGAATCACCTGGTGGACGTTGAGCGCCGAGCAGGGCGACGCACAGGTGGTTGGGGGTCACGAGCCAGTCGAATGGGGGATCGCCGATAGACCCCGACTGGAGATCGGGGGAAGCGATCGAGGGCCGACCTCCTTCGGCGCGATCGTTGGAGTGCTGCGCCTCGCGACCGGCGCGATTGTCGTGGGCGACGGAATGGCGCGAGAACTCCGGTTCTTTGATCCTACCGGTGGACATCTCGCGTCGGTCGGCGGCAATGGGGAGGGTCCCGGTGAATTCCGGACCATGCGCCCTCCGCTCGCCTGCGCCGGCGACACGATCTGGGTGTGGGACCCGGCCTTGGGTCGCGTCTCCCTGTACTCGGCGGAGGGGACCTTCTTGAGGCAGGAGACGCTTCCTCGCACGGACTACGACACCGAATGGGCGCCGTGGTCCTTCGCCTGCAATGACGGCGGGGGATTCGCGGTGGTAAGCCGCAGCGCTCTGCAGATGGTTCCTCGGCAAGAGGGGCCCATGAGCGTGGACGTCCGCGTCGAGATCACGTCGCCCCGGGGGGACGTCGTGCTGGGGCCGTTTCCCGGCGAGGAGGCATACGCAATCGACGGGATGATCGCGCCCAGACCGCTGGGGCGTGCGACGCGCGTCGCGTTGGGGGCCGATCGGGTGTATGTGGGCGTGGCCGACCGGTTCAGCATCGATGTGTACGATTTCGACGGTCAGCTGCTGTTGACGGTCGGCGATGGCGCGGCGCCCATCGAGCTGACCGGAAGAAGGCAACAGGCGTTCATTGATGATGTCGTATCCGGAAGCCGCGATCCAGAGAGTTCGCGGCGGTTCTATCAACGGATCGACTTCCCCGACCGGCTCCCAGCCTTCGATCGCCTGATCGTTGACGATCAAGGCGACCTGTGGGTGCGCTCCTTTCCCGAGCCCGGGATGCCGCGTGCTCGTTGGCACGTGTTCGATCCAACCGGGGTCGAACGGGCACAGTTGCAGGTCCCAGTTCAGTTCGAGATGTCCGCCGTCGACGATACGTCCCTGCTAGGCATATGGACGGATGCAGCCGGGATCCAATCCATCCGCGCCTATGCCCTGACGCGTCGTTGACATCCGCTGCGGACCCCCTACCGCCACGCCTCCACCAGATCGACCGCGATGCGTCCCAACGAGGCCTCCAGCTCGAAGAAGTCCCCGGTGTTCTGGTTGGTGAACACGGAGACCACGGTGGGGCCGCCCTCGTAGTACAGGATGCCCACGTCGTTGCCGGCGTAGGGTGGCCAGTCGCCGGTCTTGTGGGCCACCGCCGCCTTGCCCCGCATCTGCTGCGGTAGCCGGGACGCGTAGAACTGGGAACGCAGGATGCCGATCATCTCGCGCGTGGAGGCAGGCCCGGCCAGCTCGCCGCGCTCCAGTTGGGTGAGCAGGCGGGTCATCTCGCGCGCCGTGGTCCGTCCCAGCCAGCGGGCGGAGTCCCCTTCCAGCGCGAACGAGCGGGCGGCGGCCCCTTCGTCTCCCGGGAAGCCGCGCTCGTAGACCTCCCGGTCGGAGAGCGACGCGAACGCGGGGTCGGTGTCGATCCAGGTCTCGCGGAACAGATCGCCGGTCGTGCGCAGCAGCCGCGTCTGTTCGTACCCCAACTCGGCCAGGAGGGCGTTGACGCGCGCCTGGCCCACCACGCCGATCAGGATGTCGGTGGCGGTGTTGTCGCTGGTGATGATCATCTGCGTGATCAGGTCCCGCACCGTGGGCTCCAGTCCCACCGCGAACGTCTGCAGCAACCCGCTGCCCCGGCGCAGCTCCTCGGGGCGGATCCGGTGGCGGGCATCCAGGTCCAGGCGGCCGGCCTCCGCGTCCCGGTAGGCCTGCACCATCACCGGGATCTTGATCACGCTGAGCGTGTTCATCGGCTCGTCCGCCCGTACGGCGACCGTGCGGCCGGTCGGGAGGTGCTCCGCGTAGAGGGAGGAGCGCGCGTCCAGCGCGTCGAGGCGCTCCCGGACCCGCGTCTCCAGGTCCGGCGCCTGGGCGGGCGGACCGGCATCGGCGGCCGGGGCACAGGCCGCGGCCAGGAGCAGGACCAGGGCGAACGGGGGACGACGGCGCGGCATGGCGGCCTCGGAGTCCGGGGTCGGTCGGGATCGGGCGGCTGGGCCCACTCTCGGGGGGCTGGGCCCACTCTCGGGGGCCGGGGCGGCCGGACGCAAGCCCCGCGGCGGCCCACGGGAGCGCCCAGCGTCAGCGCCTCGCCTGCCGCTTGCCCGGCCGCCTCCGCGCCCGGAGATTGGATCTTTCCGCAAACCAGGGCCCACGCACCGGGCCTGAACTCGATCCACGCCAGGAGGCTCTCGTGGCCGCCACCCGCAGACCTTCGCTCGTCCCTCTTCGTCGAGCCGCCCTGCTGCTCGCGGCGACTGCCCTGCCCGCCGGCCTCCAGGCCCAGGACGGGAACGGCGGTTGGAACGCCGAGCAGGTGCTGCGCGAGGAGACCTACGTCGCGCCGCCCTCGTCCATCGCCGAGGCCGTGCTCGCGCCTCGCTACCTCAACGTCACGCTCAACGAGCTGAGCCCGGACCACGCGCGCTTCTTCAACGCGATCGGCGACGGACCGGTGACGATGGACCGCTTCTCCAAGCCGTTCCACGAGCTGGGCGGGGAGTTCATCGACTACCAGGCCAACCGGGCCCGGGCGCTCACCATCCGCAGCGACGTGGGTCTGCAGATCATCTCCGCCACCGACGGCTCGGTGGTGGACGTCCAGATCCCGAACGGTGCACGCGTCTCGAACCCGTCCTGGTCGCCCGACGGGAGCCGCCTGGCGTTCTTCGCGCACCTCGACGACGCCACCCACATCTACGTGGCGGACGCGAGCGGGCGGAGCCGTCAGATCACCCGCTCGCCGGTGCTCGCGACCCTGTACACGGGCTTCGACTGGTCGGCGGACGGCCGCACGCTCGCCACGGTCCTGGTGCCGGAGAACCGGCCGGCCATGCCGCGGGAGAGTGACGTCCCCTCCGGGCCCCAGCTCAAGCTGACCACGGAAGGCGAGAACATGCTGCGGACCTACGCCAGCCTCATGGCCACGCCGCACGACAAGGCCCTGCTCGAATGGCACGCCACCGGCCAGGTGGCGCTGATCGACGTGGAGAGCCGCCGCGTCACCCGGGTGGGCACGCCCGCCATGGTGACGGATCTGGACCTCTCCCCCGACGCCCAGCACCTGCGGGTCACGCTGCTGCAGAAGCCGTTCAGCTACATCGTCCCCGTGCGCAACTTCGGCACCGAGGAGCAGATCTGGGACCGGTCCGGCTCGGCCCTGGCCACCGTGCAGTCGGACTCGCTCGACCTGGGCGTGCGGGATCCCTCCCGCCCGCAGAACAACGGGTTCGGCGCCAACGCCAGTGGACGTCGGGAGATCGCCTGGCGCGCCGACGGAAAGGGGCTGACGTTCCTGGAGCAGGAGCCGCGGGCTGAAGGGGACACCGCCGAAGCCGAGGCGTCCTCCGACGAGAACGGGCGCGCCCGTCGCAAGGACCGGGTGATGCTGTGGGCGCCGCCCTTCGGCGAGTCCGACCTGTCGGTGGTCTACGAAGCCGACAACCGCATCACCGCCCACCGCTTCTCGCCCGACCACGACTGGCTGTTCCTGTCCGAGCGACAGGGGCAGCGGGTGCACGAGTACGCGGTGGAGCTCGCCGCGCCGTCGGAGACGCATACGCTGGTGCGCTACGCCTCGGACGACTTCTACGCCAACCCCGGTACCATCCTCGGGCGTGACGGACGCGTGGGTGGAGGTGGCTTCTTCCGTCGCGGGCCACCCGCGGGGAACGGGGAGGTCGTGCAGATGTCTCCGGACGGCTCGTCCGTGTACTACGCCGGGACGGCCTACGCCAAGGATCCGATGGAGGAAGGCCCGCGCGCCTTCCTCGACCGCGTCGCCATCCGCACGGGCGAGAAGACCCGGGTGTACGAAGGGGACAACGACGACGTCTCCGAGCGCCTGCTGGCCGTCCTCGACGCGAGCGCCGGGCAGGTGGTCGTCAACCGGGAGAGCCTCACCCAGGTGGGGCAGTCCTACCTGCGGTCGGGCGCGCAGCTCACCCAGCTCACGGAGAACCGCGACTACACGCCGGACCTGACGGCCGCGCCCGTGGAGCGCTTCGTGGTGGAGCGGCCCGACGGCTTCCGCTTCCGGGTCACCGTCAACCTCCCGCCGAACTACCGGAAGGGCACCCGGCTCCCCGCGATGTTCTGGTTCTACCCGCGGGAGTACACGGACCAGGAGAACTACGACGAAGAGGCGCGCACCTACGACAAGAACGCGTTCCCGAGCTTCGGGACCCGCTCCATGGAGTATCTGGTCCGTCTCGGCTATGCGGTCGTGGAGCCGGACGCACCGATCGTGGGGCGCCAGGGCCAGATGAACAACAACTACGAGCACGACCTGCGCAACAACCTCGCGGCGGTGATCGACGAGCTCGACCGGCGTGAGATCATCGATCGCACGCGCCTCGGCATCGGGGGGCACTCCTACGGCGCCTTCTCCACGGCCAACGCGATGGTGCACACGCCGTTCTTCAAGGCGGGCATCGCCGGGGACGGCAACTACAACCGGACCTTCACGCCGCTGTCCTTCCAGAACGAGGACCGGATCCTCTGGGACGCGAAGGACACCTACCTGTCCATGTCGCCGTTCCTGTTCGCCAACAACCTCACCGGCGCGCTGCTGATGTACCACGGCCTGCACGACCAGAACGTGGGGACGGATCCGGACCACACGCCGCGCCTGTTCCACGCGCTGAACGGCCTGGGCAAGACGGCCGCGATGTACAACTACCCGTTCGAGGATCACGGGCCGGCCACGAAGGAGACCCTGTTGGACCTGTGGGCCCGCTGGACGGCCTGGCTCGAGGTCTACCTCGAGAACCCGGCTTCCGACCGGACCGTCAGCGACGACCAGGGCTGAGCGGACCGGGCGCACGCCCGGACCGCCGCCCGGCTGCACGAACGCCGTGCCCGCTCCCGCGGGCACGGCGTTCCTCGCTTCGCGGGTGCCCCAGGGTGTTCGTCGGCGGGGCCCGCGCCCCCTCTCGCGAAGCCTGCGCCGGGCTACCCGCCCGCGTAGACTGCGGCGCGCTCCGGCCGACCCAGCGCGGTGTAGACGTCCACCAGCAGACGGCGCACGTCCGCCACCTGGCCGTGCTCCTCTCCGAACGCGGCCTGGAAGACCGCGAGGGCCTCGAGCGCCGGAGCCTCCGCTGCGGCTGCGTCCCCCTTCTGCACCAACAGGCGCGCCAGGTTCTTGAGCGCCAGCCCCAGCGTCGGGTGCCCGGGTGCTTGCAGGCGACGCTGGATCTCCAGGGCCTCGCGCGCGTGGGCCTCGGCGTCCTCGAAGCGGCCCAAGCGGCTCAGCACCTGCGCGAGGTTGTTGAGCGGCGCCCCCACGTCCGGATGGTCGGATCCGTAGAGGGCCCGGCGCCGCTCCAGGACGTCCTGGAACAAGGCGGCGGCCTCCTCCAGGCGCCCCTGCCGGAAGTAGAGCGTGGCGAGGCTGTTGAGGTTGGTGGCCACCAGGGGATGGGTGTCACCGCGCACGCTGCGATTCAGGTCCACCGCGTCCCGCAGATAGGGTTCGGCCCGGTCCAGCTCGCCCAGCCGCACGAGCGTCAACCCGAGGTTGTTGAGCGCATTCCCGTAGGCGGAGACCGCATCCTCGTCCAGGCTCTCCAGGTCCACGCCGCGGTAGTGGTCCACCACCTCCTGGAAGAACGGGACGGCGAGTGCGTGGTCTCCGCGCGAGGCGTGGATCGCCCCGATCGACTGCGAGGCGTTGAGCGCCTGGGCATGGCCCGAACCGAAGAGTGCCTGGAAGTGGGCCCGGACGTCCCGGTACTCACGCTCGGCCGTCTCGTAGTCGCCTTGCTGCGTGTGGAGGAGCGCGAGGCCTCCTTCGACGGTGGCCACGTCTTCGTGGAGGTCGCCATGGAGATCCCTGCGAACGGCGAGTGCTCTCTGCAGCAGCGGCTCGGCCTCGGCGAACTGCCCCAGATTCCGGTAGGCCGTCCCCACGGTGACGAGCAGGTCGGCGTACACGTCGGGCTGATCGCTCAGCGCCTCCGCGCGCGCGGCGCCGCGCGCCAACAGGTCCGCTGCGGACAGACGCCCCTGCTCCTGGAACGGATCGCTGGCGTCGAACAAGGACACCAGGAACTCCTGTACCTCCTCGGCCCGCGTCAGGGCCACACGGACGCGATCGCGCTCGGCTGCCAGGCGTGCCGACTGCACCGCCATGGCGCCGGCGAATCCCCCGAGCAGGACCACGAACGCGGCCGCCGCAGCGACGCCCACACGATGTCGGCGCACGAACGTGCGCCATCGATACCGGCGTGAATCCGGCTGCGCCCACACCGGAAGGCCCGCCAGATAGCGGCGGATGTCCTCTGCCAGCGCGCCCGCCGAGGGATAGCGCCGGCCCGGCTCCTTGCGGAGCGCGGTGAGCACGATCTGGTCCAGGTCCCCCTTCAGGGTCTGCGCCAGACGGGCCGCGCCGGTGCTCCGTAGCGTGCCGATGTCCGTGGCCTGCTCCGACGCGATGCGTCGGGACGAGGCCCGCACGCCTTCGCTCGGGCGTGTGGGTGGCTCCTCGCAGACGCGGCGGTGGAACTCCAGCACGTCGGGCTCGTCGAGCCGGAACGGCGGTGCGCCGACGAGCAACTCGTAGAGGAGGATACCGAGCGCGTAGACGTCGGTGCTCGTGGTGATCGAGCCCCCGCGGAGCTGCTCCGGCGCCGCATACTCCGGGGTGGCGAGCAGGAGCTCCCGGGTCTGCGCGGCCCCCTCTGTCTCCGGATCGGCCAGCAGCTTGGCGATGCCGAAGTCCAGCAACCAGGGTCGGCCGTCCTCGTCGACCACCACGTTGGACGGCTTCAGGTCGCGGTGCACGACCAGGTTGGTGTGCGCGTATTGCACGGCCTCGCAGATCGTCGCGAACAGCGCCAGCCGACGGGGGACACTCAGGCCGTGCTCGTCCGCCCACGTGGTGACGGGCAGACCGTCGATGAACTGCATGACCAACCAGGGGCGCCCGTCCATCGTGGCGCCGCCGTCGAGGAGCGTGGCCACGTTGGGGTGCTGCAGCCGGGCCAGGATCTGCCGCTCGGCCCGGAATCGCGCCTCCAGGGCCGGCGTGGCCAGATCACCCCGGAGCACCTTGAGCGCCACCTGCTGCCGGTATTGCTCGTCGATGCGCTCGGCGCGGTAGACCTCGCCCATGCCACCCCGGCCGATGCGCTCCACGATCTCGTAGCGCCCCAGGCGGTGTCCGGGGGGAAGCGTCCCCGCAGCCGGGCCCTGCTGCATGCGGGGGAGCCGCTCGAGCACCCGCAGCTCGGCGGCTCCGTCCTCGCCGGCCAGCATCGCGTCCACCTCCCCCCGCACGGAGGGGTCGTCACAGACCCGGTCGAGGAAGGCGGCCCGCGCGTCCCGGGGCAGCTCCAGGGCCTCCAGGAAGAGCTCTTCGATGCGGGTCCAGCGGGTCTCGGACATGGAGGTCGATCTCCGGGTCGGGTCTCAAGCGGCGTCCGCCGGCCTGGGCTCTGCCAGGATCGCGACGAACGGCGGGTGAGGAGGTCTGCGTACGAAGGACTCCGCTGGACGGGCGTCGCGGGTGGAGCGGGACCCGGGAACGTCGGAGGCCGGTGGATCCGCTGGGATCCACCGGCCCCGGCCTTCGTGCGTCAGGTGCCTCCGTGGCCGCGCCCGGCCCCGAGGAGGCGCGGGCGCCCGGAGCGCCCACGGTGGAGCGCCCCGGGATCGCGGGCCGCGTCACTGCGTCACGTTGGATCCCTTGCTGTACTGCTTGAACCAGTCGCGCAGATAGAGCTGCGTGCGCAGGAAGTTGGACGGGCGCGAGCTCGTGCCGTGCCACTCGTCCTTGAAGCGCACCATGGCCGTCGGGACCTTCCGCAGCCGCAGCGCCATATAGAACTCCTCCGTCTGCGGCATCGGCGTGCGCAGGTCCATCTCGCCGGTCATCAGCATCGTCGGCGTCTCCACATTCCCCACGTACATGAGCGGGGAGCGGCGCAGGTGCTCCGACGGATCCTCCCAGGGCAGCTTCTCGAAGTTGCGGTACCAGCTCGGCCCGTCCGTGGTGCCCACGAACGAGAGCCAGTTCGTGACCGGGCAGTTGGCGGAGGCCGCCGCGAAGCGATTGGTGTGGCCCACGATCCAGGATGTGAGCACGCCGCCACCCGAGCAGCCGTAGACGAACATGTTCTGCTCGTCGATGTAGCCCTTGGCGATGACCTCGTCGACGCCCCGCATGAGGTCGTCGAAGTCCTTGCCCGGATACGCGTTCTTGATCGAGTTGCCGAACGCGCTGCCGTAGCCGGAGCTTCCCCGCGGGTTTGTGTAGAGGACCACATACCCGTTGGCGGCATGCTCCTGCCACCCGAAGTTGAAGCCCACGTTGTACATGCCGTGGGGCCCGCCGTGGATGGAGAGCATGAGCGGATACTTGCGCGACGGATCGAAATCCGGCGGCTTGACGATCCAACCTTCGATCTCGAAGTCGTCCACGGAGCGGTACTGGATCTCCTCCACCTCACCCAGGCGGACACCGGCCAGCACGTCCGCGTTGACCTCGGTCAGCCGCGTGACGCGGTCGGGCTGCCGAAGCGGGAAGGTGTAGATGTCCTCCGGATCGTTGAACGTGGTGATGGTCGCGGCCGCCACGCCGTTGGCGATCGAGCCCACGTCCACCATGTGATTCCCGCGCGTGACGGGCTCGACTCCACCGCGCACGGAAACGAAGTGCAGGTTGGACGCCCCGTCGTGGCTCACGTTGAAGTAGAGGCCGCTGTTGTCGGGGGCCCACATCAGATCGCCCGGGTCACGGTCGAAGTCGCCCGAGATCATGCGGGGCTGCGAGCCGTCCGCGTTCATCACGTAGATCTTGGACGTGATGTACGTGTCGTCGGTCCAGTCGTATCCGGTGTAGGCGATCAGGCGACCGTCCGGTGACGGCGTGGGGCTGTTGTCCGGTCCCCGCCGCGACGTGAGCTGCCGGATGGCGCCGCCGGCCACGTCCACGGCGTAGATCTCCGACTCGCGCCATTCGTGATCCGCTTCCTCGACGCGTAGCGAGCTGAACACGATGCTCCTGCCGTCGGCGGTCCAGCGCGGGCTCCGGTGGTTCCACTCGCCGTCCGTGAGCTGACGGGGCGTGCCGCCTTCGGCCGGGATGACGAAGACGTGGGAGTACCCGTCGTCGATGAAGCCCTGCCGGTCGCGACGGTACGAGAGCCGGTCCACGACCTTGGGGTCCTCCGTCCAGCGCGCTCCCTCCGGACGGGAGGGCAGCCGCACGCGCCATTCCGGCTCGTCCTCTACCGACATCGTGAAGGCCAGCCAACGACCGTCGGGCGACCACTGCAGGTCGGAGGCGGCGCGCTCGGTGCGGCTGATCTGGGTGGTGGCGCCCTCGTCGTCCATCCAGCGCACGAAGATCTGCGTGCCGGAGGGATCGCCGTCGTCCATGTACGCGATGCGCGTGCCGTCGGGCGACCAGCGGGGCGAGGAGCCGTCCACGAGGAAGCGGTTGCGGGTGCCGTCGGCGTTCATGATCCAGACGGCAGAGGCGCGCCGATCCCGCATCTGGTCCACGTACGAGCGGGTGTAGAGGATCTGGCGGCCGTCGGGGGAGAGGCGTGGTTCGGAGACCCATTCCCAGTCCAGGTAGGTCTCCAGTTGGAGCGTTCCTTGCGGACCCGTCTGGGCTGCGAGATCGGACGAGCCGACCGCGCCGGCACCCGAGACGAACATCAAGGAAAGAGCAAGCAACGAATGGCGGCGGTGCATCGTTCCTCCTGTTTCCGTGGGTCCGGGCAAGCTAGAGGCTGAGGCGTGGCTCAACCAGAACCCCCCGCGTGCCGGCTCCTCCGGCAGGAGGCCGCCCTGGTGGCGGCCCTCGTGGGGCTGGGGTACCTGCTGCTCCGCAACCAGCCCGAGCTCGCCCCGGGCGCCTTCGCCGACGACGGCGTCTACCTGGGGCTGGGGCAGGCCCTGGCGGCGGGGGACGGGTACCGCTCCGTCTACGCTCCGGGCGCGCTCCCGCACGGGAAGTATCCGCCCGGGCTTCCCCTGCTGCACGCCGTCCTGTGGCGGCTGGGCGGCGCCCTGCCGGCGGTGTGGGCGCTTGCCGGCGGGCTGAGCCTGGCGGCCACCGCCGCCGCCGGGGGCCTGCTGTGGTGGCTCGGCCGCGGGCGCCTCCGGCTGCCGGCCCTGCCGCTCCTGGTGCTGGGCGTGTGCCCGCTCCTGCTGGAGGGAAGCGTCCAGTACCTCCAGCTCCCGGTGTCCGAACCGGTCTTCCTGCTGCTCGCGGTCGCCGCCCTCGTGGTCTGGCCGGGGGCGGCCACGAGCACGCGGGCGGCGTTGGCCACCGGCGCCCTCCTCGGGGCGGCGGCGCTGATCCGCAGCCAGGGCCTGCTCCTGGTCGCCGGACTGCTCCTGGTCTTCCCCTGGCGGGCGGCGGGCGTCCGTCGGGCCGCCGCCCTTGTGGGAGTGGGCCTCGCCGTCCTGCTGGCCGGCATGGGGGTCCGGATCGCGGCGGCCGGGCCGACGCGTCCGGTCGAGCCCGATGAGCTGTCGTACCTGGCTGCGGGGTTCGGGGGCGTGGGGGAGGCCCTCGCGTCCGCGCCGGGCACCGTGCTGGCCAATACGATGACCTACGCCGAGGCGCTGTCGCGTCACCTGGCCGGTCCTCCGCTCGTGGGCGGCCTCCTGCTCGCGGCCTTCGCGGGGCTGGTCTTCGTGGGGCTGCCGGTCGTCGTCCGCCGGCACGTCGGTCTGGTCGCCGCCGTGGCCGGGCTCGGCGGGATCCTCCTCGTGTGGCCCTACGCGCAGGATCGCTTCGCGCTGATCCTGCTGCCGTTGCTGGGCCTGGTGGCCGCCGCGGGCGTGGAGCGCCTCGCGCCCCGCGAGCGGGCGGGGCGGGCCGCCGCCGCCTTCGTGGTGCTGCTCGCGGTCACGGCCGGCGTCGCGCACCACCAGGCCACCCTGCGCCGGGCCGCCCTGGAGGCCCCGCCCGAGGAGGCGCCCCGGTGGCATCCCGCCTGGTTCCTGCGGGAGAACACCCGCTATCTCGCCTCGGCGTCGGCCTGGCTGGCGGAGCACGCGCGGCCGGACGACCGGCTGCTGGCGCCGCTCCCGGCCGGGCTCTTCCTGCTCACCGGGCTCCCGGGGGCCAATGCCACGCCGTTCGAGGCCCGGGGCCGCCCGCTCTTCGATGTGCCGGGGGCCTACCTCGCCGAGCGCATCCGCGACCAGGCGCCCACGCTGCTGCTGTTGTGGGGATCCACCTATCCCATCACGCGTGATGCCGCGCTGCTGCAGTCCTCCTGCCCCGATGTCCTGCGCTACGAAGGCAGCACGGGCCCGCCGCTCGGGGTGGCGGTCTTCCGCATCGTGCCGGATTCCTGTTTCGCGGACTGGGCGCGCAGCCTCGAACGCTCGGGGGCCTGAGCTCCGACGCCCGTGGCGCGTGGCGTGGCGCCCGTCGGGGGCCCCACTATTGCAACGGGACGCGGGTTCTGCGTGCCCTCACGCCGTCCAGACCCCATCCGGGAGGGATGACCCCAGTGCGTGGAGCAAGCTCGAGGATCGTCGTGGGTGGCGGGTTCTACGGAGCCGCCCTGGCGTTGGAGTCGGCCCGCCGGCACGGGCACCGCACGGTGCTCGTCGAGCGCGGCCCCTCCCTCCTCGGACGGGCCTCCTACGCCAACCAGGCCCGCGTCCACCACGGGTATCACTACCCGCGCAGCGTCGTCACCGCGGCCCGCTCGCGGGTCAACCTGCCCCGGTTCCGGCGGGAGTTCGCCGACGCGGTCGTCGGTGACTTCCGCTCTCTGTACGCCATCGCGCGCGGCTTCTCCAACGTGAGCGCCGCCCAGTTCGAGCGCTTCTGCACGCGGGTGGGCGCGCCGCTCGCCCCCGCGCCGCCTTCGCTGAGCCGGCTCTTCGATGCCGAGCGCATCGAGGCGGTCTTCCTGGTGGACGAGCCCGCCTTCGACGCCACGGTCCTGAGAGACGGGATGATCGCCGCCCTGGACGCCGCCGGCGTGGAGGTGCACACCGGGAGGGAGGCGGTGCGGGTGCGCCCGGGGTCGGGGCTGGAGGTGGACGTGGCGGACGCCGCCGGGCACGAGCGCACGCTGGGGGCCGACGAGGTGTTCCTGTGCACCTACGCGCGCACCAACCATGTGCTGGCCGCGTCCGGTCTCCCGCGCATCCCCCTCAAGCACGAGATCGCCGAGATCGCCCTCATCGAACCCGCCCCCGAGCTGGCGGCGTTGGGCATCACCGTCATGTGCGGCCCGTTCTTCTCCACCATGCCGTTCCCCGCGCGGGGACTGCACTCGCTCAGCCACGTGCGCTACACTCCCCACGCGGCGTGGACGGAGGGCGACGGCACCGAGGCGTGGGAGGATCCCTACGCCATCCTGGAGGGATACGCCCGTCGCAGCCGCGTTCGCGAGATGATACAGGACGCCCGCCGCTACGTGCCGGCCCTGGCGCAGAGCCGACCGGCGGACTCGCTGTGGGAGGTCAAGACGGTGCTGCCCAAGAACGACGTCGACGATGGTCGCCCCATCCTCTACCGCGCCGACCATGGGCTGCGCGGTCTCCACGTGATCATGGGCTCGAAGATCGACAACGTGTACGACGTGCTCGAGGCGGTCGACGCGCCGGTCGTGGAGGCCCGCGGGTGAGCCGGATCGACGCCTTCGTCTCGGTCATCGTGCCGCTGCGCGACGATGCCGATATCCTCGCCGCCGTCGTGGCCGAGCTGGACGTTGTCCTGTCGGACCACTATCGCCACTATGAGATCGTCCTCGTCGACGACGGCTCCACGGACGGCACGGTCGACGCCGCCCAACGCCTGCTCGACACCCACCCCGACCTGCGGCTCGTCCGGCTGTCCCGACGGTTCGGACAGGAGATCGCCATCTCGGCCGGGTTGGACACGGTGATCGGCGACTACGTCGTGGTGCTGCTCCCCGACTCGGATCCCCCCGACGTGATCCCGGACATGGTGGAGCAGGCCCGCCAGGGCGCCGGGGTCGTCTTCGGGGTGCGGCGGAGCCGGGCAGGGGAGCCCTGGCTGCAGCGACTCGGGGCCCGGTTGTTCTATGGACTCGCCGGCGGCCTGCTCGGGATCTCGATCCCCCGCGATACCACCCACCTGCGCGTGCTCAGTCGTCAGGCCGTCAACGCCCTGACGCAGATCCGCGATCGGTCGCGCTATCTGACCACGCTGAGCGGCTACGTGGGGTTCCTGAACCAGGCGTTCCTCTACGATCCCATCCAGCGGCGCACACGGCCGCGCCGTAAGACGCTGCTCCAGAGCCTGCGCCTCGCGGCCGGCATCGTGGTGGCCAACTCCACCCGTCCGCTGCGGATCGCCAGCGTGCTGGGCCTGCTCGCGGCCTTCGTGAACGTGCTCTACATGGGCTACATCGTGGGCGTGCTGCTCATCAAGGACCGCGTGGCCGAAGGGTGGGTCACCCAGTCCGCGCAGACGGCGGGGATGTTCTTCTTCGTCTTCCTCATCCTGGCAGTGCTCTGCGAATATGTGGGCCGTCTGCTCGACGAGGTGAAGTCCCGCCCGCTCTACTGGGTGCAGGACGAGCGCCAGGGTACGGCTGTCCTGGGAGAGCGCACCCGCAACGTGGTCTCGGAATCCACGGTGCCGTGAGCTCCTCCGCCTCGCCGCCCCCCGCCGACCGCGCGCACTGGCAGATCCCGCAGCACGACACCTGGGTGCGGGCACCCAAGGCGCATCGCTACGCGCTGTGCGTCTTCGTGCTCAACGAAGGCGAGCGCATCCACCGGCAGCTCGGGCGCATGCGCGAGGCCGCCGACCTCGTGGACCTCGTCATCGCCGATGGCGGCAGCACGGATGGATCGTTGACGCCCGAGCGCCTGGAGGGCACGCCCATCCGAGCCCTCCTGACCAAGCGCGACAGCGGTCGTCTGGGGGCGCAGATGCGCATGGCCATGGCGTGGGCGCTCGCTGAAGGGTACGAGGGCGTGATCGTCATGGACGGGAACGACAAGGACGACCCCGCCGCCGTGCCGCGCTTCGTGGCCGCCCTCGACGACGGGGCCGACCACGTCCAGGGCTCGCGGTGGGTGCCCGGCGGCCAGGCCATCCGCACGCCCCCGCTTCGCTGGGTGGGGGTCCGGTTCCTGCACGCGCCGCTGATCAGCCTTGCCGCGGGCCGCCGCTACACGGACACCACCAACGGGTTTCGCGCCTACAGCCGTCGCTTCCTGACGGATGCGCGGGTGGCGCCGTTCCGGGACGTCTTCGGCGGGTACGAGCTCCACTACTACCTGGCGATCCGCGCCGGAGAGCTGGGCTTCGACGTGCGTGAGGTCCCGGTCACGCGCGCCTATCCCGCCAAGGGACCCACACCGACCAAGATCACGCCGATCCGGGGCAGCCTGACGGTGCTCGAACGCCTGTGGTCGGCCTGCCGGCATCGCTTCGATCCGGAGCCGGGCTCCCCCCCACCACGGAGGTCCGCGTGAGCGGCCGTACCGCGCTGATCGGTTCGACCGGGCTGGTGGGAGGCACGCTCCTCCGCCAGACGGACTTCGACGACCGCTTCCATTCCACCGACATCGAGCAGATTGCGGGGCGTGACTACGGGCTCGTCGTCTGCGCCGGCGCGCCGGCCGTGAAGTGGAAGGCCAACCGCGATCCGGATGCCGACCGCGCCAACCTGGATCGCCTGATGGATGCATTGGGCCGCGCGCACGCCGACCATGTGATCCTCATCTCCACCGTCGACGTCTATGCGCAGCCCGTGGACGTGGACGAGGCGACGCCTGTGGACGGCGTGCCGAATCACGCGTACGGCACGCATCGCCGCGCGCTGGAGCGCTTCGTGGAGGGGCGGTTCGACAGCACGATCGTCCGTCTGCCCGGGCTGTTCGGGGCCGGGCTCAAGAAGAACGTGATCTACGACTTCCTGCACGGGAACCTGCTGGACCAGGTCGATGCCAGGAGCGTGTTCCAGTTCTACGACCTGGAGCGGCTGTGGGCGGACCTGCAGGCCGTGCGCGCGCTCGGGCTCCCGCTCGTGAACCTGCCCACCGAGCCGGTCTCGGTCGCGGACGTGGCCGCGCACGGGTTCGGGCTCCGCTTCGACAACCACACGGAGGCGGGGCCCGCGCGCTACGACATGCGGACCCGACACGCGGCGGCCCTGGGTGGTGCCGACGGCTACCTCGAGGACGCCCCCACCGTGCTGGAGCGCATCGCGCGGTACGCCGCGTCGGAAGGATGGGTGCGGCCGTGAGGGTGAGCGTCTCCAACATCGCCTGGGCCCCGGAGGACGATGCGCGTGCAGCCGACGTGCTCACGAGCCTCGGGGTCGAAGCGGTTGAGGTGGCGCCCACGACGCGGTGGGCCGACCCGGCCCGGGTGCCGCCCGACGAGGCCCGCGCCTACCGCGCGTCGTGGGCCGAGCGCGGGCTGGAGGTCTCGTCGTTGCAGGCGTTGCTGTACGGGCGTGACGATCTGAAGCTGTTCGCGGACGAGGGCGTGCGCACGGCGCTGCATGCACACCTGGTCGGCGTCGCGCGCCTGGCGGCCGAGCTGGGCGCCGGCCCGCTGGTGTTCGGGTCGCCGAAGAACCGTCTCAAGGGCACGCTGAGCCCGGCCGAGGCGCGGGGGCTGGCCGTGGTCTTCTTCCGCGACGTGGCCGAGGCCATCCAGCCGCTCGGGACCGTCCTCGTGCTCGAGGCGAATCCGTCGGAGTACGGCGCGGATTTCGTCACGCACACGCACGACATGGTCGATCTGGTCGAGGCCGTGGACCACCCGGCCTTCGGAGCCCACCTCGACCTGGGCGGGATGCAGATCGCCGGCGAGCCCGTGACGGAGTGGGTGGCGCGGAGCGCGCATGTGCTGCGGCACGTGCACGTGAGCGAGCCGTACCTCGCGCCGGTCGGTGCGTCGCGCCTGGACCACCACGCCGTGGCGGACGCCCTGCGGCACGTCGGGTACGAGGGCTGGATCTCCATCGAGATGCGGCGGGACGCCGAGCGCGATCCGGTCGACAGCGTGGCCGACGCGGCGCGCCGCGTCGTGGCCGCCTACGGGGAGCCCCGGTGAGCGCACCGGGACGCTCGGCGCGCGGAGCCGCCGGATGGGCCGCGCTGCTGGTGCTGGGCCACGTCTCGGCGTTGCAGCTCGTCATCCAGGGGACGCCGCAGCGCTTCCCGCACTACCGCACCTGGGAGAGCCTCATCGCGGCGCCCTCCTGGGTCCCCACGCTGATCCTCGCCGTGCAGGCGGCGGTGGTCGGGATCGGGCTCCTGCAGCGGCGTTCCGCGCTCGGTGCGGCGCTGCAGCCGCTCGCCACGCCACGGGGCGCGGTGCTCATCGCCGCGCTCGTCGCTCTGAGCGCCACGGTCGCGCGCGACCCGGTCGGTTGGGTCCAGGAGATGGTCTTCTCCTCGTTCCTGCAGGCCGTGGCCTTCGGCAACGTGATCGTGCTGGCGCTGACGCTGCCATTGGGCACCGGCGCGGGTCTGGCCACGCTCCTCGATCGCGATGCCGGCGGTGCGCCCCGCTGGCGGCGGGTCGCGCTCGGAGCCGCGGCTGCCTTCGCGTTCGGCGCCAGCGCGCTCCTCGCGCTGCTGGCCTACCAGCGTCACCCCCACGTTCCGGACGAGCTCGCCTACCTGCTGCAGGCCCGGATGTTCGCCGCGGGGCGCCTCTGGATGCCGCCACCGCCGGTACCGGAGGGCTTCGTGGTGGACCTGATGATCTTCGAGCCCGACCGATGGTACTCCACGTTCGCGCCCGGCTGGCCTGTGGCGCTGGCGGTGGGGACCTTGCTGGGCGCGGCGTGGCTGGTCAATCCGCTGCTCTCCGGCCTGAACGTCCTGCTGGTGGATCGCGCGCTGCGGCCGTGGGTGGGGGAGCGTGCGGCCCTGCTGGCCGCGCTGCTCTACGCGGTCTCCCCGTGGACCCTGTTCCTCGGGATGAGCTTCATGAGCCATCCCTTCACCCTCGCCTGTGCGCTCGGTGCCGCCCTGGCCGTGGAGCGGCTGCGGACGGGGCGGCTGGGATGGGCGCTTCCCGCCGGGGTCGCCATCGGCCTGGTGGGGCTCACGCGTCCGCTGGACGGTCTCGCGCTGGCCGTGCCGTTGGGGCTGCGGGCCCTGGTCCGGGACGGCCGCCTGCAGCCGGTCCGGGCGGGGCTGCTGGCTGCTGCGACGGCGGTGGTGGGCGGGCTCACGCTGCCCTACAACCGGGCGCTGACCGGCGACACCGGCACCTTTCCCGTCATGCGGTTCTGGGACGAGGCCGCCTGGCCCGGGGTCAACGCGCTCGGCTTCGGTCCCGATCGCGGCCTGGGGCCCAACGGGCTCGACCCGTTCGCCGGCCACGGCCCCCTGGACGTGGTCCTCAACGCGAACCTGAACCTGACCCAGCTCAACGTGGACCTGTTCGGCTGGGGTGTCGCCTCGCTGCTGCCCCTGCTGTGGCTCCTGATCTTCGGGCGGCTGCGTCGCGGGGACGGCGTCCTGCTCGGCTTCCTGGTGTGGGTCGCCGGCGTGCAGAGCCTCTACTACTTCAGTGGCGGGGCCGACTTCGGAGCCCGCTACTGGTACCTGGGGGCGGCGCCCCTGTACGCCCTCTCCGCGCGGGGCCTGCAGGAGCTGGCGCGCGCGGTGGCTCCGGCCGCGCACCGCGTGTCCACCCCGGTGGCGGTGCTGGCCGTCATCGCGCTGATCGGGTTCGTGCCCTGGCGTGCGCTGGACCGCTACCGCGGGTACCGAGGGATGGAGGCCGGCGTGCGGACGCTCGCGGTCCAACGGGACTTCGGGCGCAGCCTCGTCCTCGTCCAGGGTCGGCGGCATCCGGACTACGCGTCGGCCGTGGTCTACAATCCCCTGGACCTGCAGGCCGACGCGCCCATCTACGCGTGGGCACGCAGCGACGACACCGTGGCGCGGCTGCTGTGGGAATACCGGGACCGACCGGTGTGGGTGCTGGACGGACCGACCCGCACCGGGGCGGGCTTCGAGGTGGTCGCCGGCCCGACCCCGGCCCGCACCCTCCTGGCCGAGCGAGGGATCCAGACGCGTCCCGACCCCGGTGGTCCGCTGGACGCCCGGGCAGTGCGCCAGACGGTCCCGACGGCGGCGCCGCTGGGCAGAGGCGGGCGCTAGAACCGCCGGGCCTGGGGCACGCCCGGGCCCGGGGGCGTTCGGCCCCCGGGCGCGCGTGTTCGCCCGGTCTGCGTCAGCCGCCGTCAACGGCCCCTCCCGCAAAGACTTGCGGGCCTGCGGGAAACATACGTAGTATCTCTGGGTCGTCCCCCGGTCGACCCAGCCCCCCCAGCGGAAATCGGTTCGCTCACCCCCCGCCGGGTCGACCCTGCTGCCAGCGCCGCTCCTCGTCAGATCGGCGCGGGCAACAAAGGAGCACCCATGGCCGGGTCCGTCCTCGCGCCTCCGACGCGCGCGCCCAGCGCGCCGCCGGAGCGGCCTGCCGCGCCCCCCCTGGTTTCCGTGGCTCCGCCGCTCGTGCGGTGGGGCCGTCACCTGGCCACGGCCGGTTTGTGCGGGTTGGCTGCGTTCGCCCTGTTCGCGATCCTGTCCGGGCGGCTCGATCCGCGCCTCCTCGAGCGGGCCACGTTCGACGTGTGGTTCCAGGCGGACCTGACGCGCGTCTTCGAGGACATGACCCAGCGGTGGGTGGGTCACGCCCGCACCTCGCACCATCCGGCCTTCCCCCTGCTCGCCTACGCGCCGACCTACGCCCTGCGCACCGTGCTCGGGCTCGAGCCCGCGCTGGCCGCGCGGCTCGTGGTCGCCTCGGTCGGCGCGCTCTGGACCGTGCTCCTGTTCCTGTCCCTGCGGCTGATGGGCCTCAACCTCGCCGGGAGCCTCCTCTTCACTGCGGCGGGCGCGACCAGCGCCTCGGCCCTGGCGTGGTTCACCGTGCCGGAGACCTTTCCCTTCGGCTCGCTCGCCATCGCGTTCGGCGTCTTCACCGTGGCGGCCGGCGCCAGGCGCCTTCGGCGGGGCGAATGGGACGTGCTGGCCAGCGCCGCCATGCTGGCGACGACGAAGACGAACTGGGTGATCGGAATGGTGGCGTCCCTCGCCCGCCACGGCTGGCGCGCCGTCCCACGCATCGCGATCAACGCATTCGCACTCGTCGTCGTGCTCTGGTCGGTGCAGGACTGGATCTTTCCGGACACCACCTGGTTCCTGGCGCGGGGTCGGAGCGAGACGGCGGCGATCCTGCCCTCCGACGCCCTCGGCTTCCTGGGCGTGGCGCGCAGCCTGTTCGTGCACACCCTGGTGTTCCCGGCCATCGCCGTGATCGATTTCCCCAACGTGGGGGAGTGGCCGCTCCTGCTCACCCAGCGGGCCGGGATCGGCTCCGCCGGGCTCCTGGGGCTGCTGGCTTCGCTGGCCTGGATGGCGCTGCTGGTCCTCGGGGTCGTGCACGGTCTGCGCTCGCCGCGCCACCGCCGCCTGACCGTCTTCCTGCTCCTGGCGCTGCTGTCCCAGCTGGTCCTGCACGCGGTGTTCGGAGACGAGACCTTCCTCTACTCCGCGCACTTCCTCCCGCTGCTGGTGGTCCTGGCCGCCCTTGCGACCCGGGGTCCGCGCCCCCGGCTGGTGCTGGCGCTGGCCGCGCTGGCCCTGGTGGCCGGGGGCATCAACAACCTCACGCAGTTCAGCCGGGCCGCCGGGTTCCTCGACGCATGGGCGCCCTACCACCACAGCCTGCGGGCGGCGATGGAGGAGCGTCCCGGCGACGACTGGCAGCGCCCCGAGTCCGATCGCTTCTCCGCCACCGAGATGCTGGACGGAGCCTGGTACGGGCCCGGCGGCAGCGCCTATCCGGTGGCCGGTACCTTCGGGATCACCGTCTGGGTGCGTGATCCGGTGACCGGAGCCCGCATCGCCTCCAGCAACGACGTGCCGCTCGAGCAGGTGCGCGAGGCCTCCTTCGGTCCGGAGTTGCTCCCGAGGGGATGGGAGGTGACCACGCCGTGGTACCGCGCGCGCTGGGAGGCGGTCGGCCCGCGCGACCTCACGCTGGACCTGGAGCCCACCGACGCCCCGCTGGAGCTGGTGGTGCGCGGCTCCGCGCCGCGTGACGCGGGCCCGCTACGGTCGCTGGAGGTGGTGGGCGATACGCTGATCCTGAACGAGCGCTGGCGCCTCGCGCCCGTGGACGGGCCCGTGCACCTCGGGGTGGAGAGCCCCGGGTGGCAGGAGGCTCCCGGGAGCCTGCGTCGGGTGGAGGACCCCGGTGGGTGGGCGTACGCACGGATCCCGCTCGGCACGGGGGCACGCCACGTGCGGGTGTGGGACGCCGAGGGGCGGGGCCCGGTGGGCCGCGTCCTGGCGTGGATCCCGGAGCGGCATTGAAGCCACGGCCCGGTCCGTGGCATCTTGAGCCGACTCCCCCGCAGTCCAAGGAGCAGTGGTGACGTCCCGACCCCCGACCGGTGGGCCCGCGGCTGGACGCGGTCCGCTCCGTTGGCTTCTCCTCGCGGCGGGCGTGGTCTTCGTGGGCTGGCTCGTTGCCGCCTACGGGATCGCGCCTCGTCTGATCCGCTCCGCGTATGCGGGCGAGAGCCTCCCGATCTTCAACCGCTTGATCGGGGGTCAGGGGCGCAACGACGTCGACGTCTACCTGACCCTGTGGAGCGCGAGAGCCCGCCAGGGCACCCTGCTGCTGGGTGCGGCCCTCCTCGGCGGGCTCGCCCTCGTTGCGTTCCGCGGCCCGGCGGACCGGCTGCGTCGCCGCCTCCTGCAGTCCGGGCCGACGGTCGGCTTCGGCACCACGCTGGTGGTGGCCGCCTGGGTGGGCTTGCTGTGGGGCCTGCTGGAGGCGCTGGGCCTGGCCTTCAAGGTGCGCAGCGAAGGCATCTTCGAGTACTGGTCCAACCCGGACTTCTGGTGGATGACGCCGACCGCCTCCGCCGTGCTGTCGCTCGGGGTGGCGGGCACGCTCTTCCTGCTCGCGGGGGGCCGGCGCGGGGGGCTGTCCCTGCGGGTCATCGTGCTGGTCCTGGTGGCCATCGGCACCTGGAGCGCCGTACGGGCGCTCCAGCTGGGCATCCACTCCGGCATCCTGTGGATCCTGGCGGCCGGGCTGGGCGTCCACCTCTCCCGGGCCGGGCTGGAGGAGCCGCAGCGCGTCCTCCGCGTGGTCCGGGCCACGACACCACCCCTCGCCCTCGGCGTGCTCGCCCTCTTCCTGCTCCACCAGCCGCTGGAGCGATGGCGCAGCGCGCGAGGGCTCGAGGCGCTGCCCGCGGCCCCGCGCGGCGCGCCGAGCATCCTCTTGCTGGTCCTCGACACGGTGCGACCGCAGAACCTGTCCCTGTACGGCTACGTCCGCGCGACCACGCCGGGATTGGAGGCGCTGGCGGCACGGGGTCAGGTGTGGGACCGCGCCTTCAGCACCGCGCCGTGGACGCTGCCGTCCCACGCGGCCATGATGACGGGGCACGGCTACTCGGACCAGTCCGGCAACTGGGCCGCTCCGCTCGACGACACGCATCCCACCCTCGCCGAGTTGCTGTCGCAGCGCGGGTATGCATCCGGCGGCTTCGTGGGCAACCTGCTGTATACGAGTCGGGCTTCCGGGATCGATCGGGGCTTCCTCACGTACGTCGATCACCCGCCGAACTGGCGGACCTGGCTCTACTCGCAGCGCGCCATGTTCTGGCTCGTGAACAAGGTGCGCGAGCGCATCCCGGGCGGGCGCGTGGGCTTCGACCGCAAGCTGGCCTATGAGGTCAACGACGAGTTCCTGGCCTGGGTGGACGATCTCGAGGCCGAGCGACCGTTCTTCGGCTTCTTGAACTACTTCGATGCGCACATGCCGTACGAGTACGCCTTCCTGCGGGAAGCGGCCGAGATGGGCGTCGAGAGCCCCAGGGATTCGGTCATGGTGGAGCCCGGCCGCTGGCGCGCGCTCACGCGCTCCGAGCAGCAGGAGGTCGACATGTATGACGGGTCGATCCTCTCCATGGACCGGGCGTTCGCCCGCCTGCTCGAGGAGCTCGACCGGCGCGGCCGCCTGGAGAACACCATCGTCGTGGTCACGGCGGATCATGGAGAGCATTTCCACGAGCGGTCCATCATCGACCACGCCAACAGCCTGTACACACCGCTCGTGCACGTACCGCTGCTGCTGGCGGGGCCCGGAGTGCCGGAAGGGCTCCGGTCCGAAGCCACCGCCACGCTGAAGGACCTGCCCGCGACGGTACTGGCGCTCCTCGGGGAGGAGAACGTGGCCTTCCCCGGACACTCGCTCCTGGCCCCGCGACCGGGGCCGCAAACGGCCCTTTCGGAGGCGATGCCCAGCTTCCTCGTCAACCAGGTCGGGCCGATCCGCAGAGGACCCATGAAGTCCATCGTGGTGGACAACCTGCACTACATCCTCAACGGGGACGGGGTCGAGGAGCTCTACGATCTGGCGACCGACCCGTGGGAGGAGCGGGACCTGATCGCCGTGGATACCCTCGCGGCCCGTCTGCCCGGGCTGCGGGCGCACCTGCGGGCCGCGCTGGTCAAGCAGGGCGCGGAGGGGTCGGGGTCGCACTGAGGCAGAAGCGACGGATCCGCCGCCGGGATCCCGGGCGTGGTGCCGACGTGCGGCGCACGTCCGTCCGTTCGTCGGGACGGGCGGACCCGCGGCCTCAGCGCACCTGGGCCCACTTCAGGTAGAAGCCCGGGAGCGGGACGATCCGCGAGCGTGGCGGCCGCACGTCCTCCGGATCGGCGCGCCGGATCCAGAGCGCGCGGCTGACGTTGAGCTCGGCGCCCAGGTCCACCTCGTCGAAGGTCTCGACCTCCAGCCCGATCGGAGCGCGCAGGATGAGCGCCGAGCCCACCCCCGCCTCCTGCGAGGCCGTGACGTTCCACAGCCCCAACCCGACGAAGCCCTGTACCCGACCCTGGCCGATGTATTGCTTGCCGGATACGGCCACGCTCACGTCCCGGAAGGCCCACGTGCCGAGGTCGACCTCCAGTGCGGTCCGGTTCCAGACGTACTCCACGCTGACCCCCACGAGGGCGGTGCTCCCGAAGGTCAGGCCGATCCGGAGGCGCTCCGGCTCCCCGTCCTGACCCGACAGCGCGGACGGCAACGCCAGCAGCCACACCGCCCAGCCCCCCCACAGGGCACGGCGCACCGTCGCGCGGGCGCTCACGCGGAGGCCTCCCGCGCGAGCAGGCGGGCCAGCTTGACGATCGACAGCGGGGAGGAGCCCTCGGCTTTGTTGTTGACGATCACGTACGCATCGCGGTCTGCGTCCAGCGCCTCCCCGACCAGGTCGGCGATCCAGCGGCGGGCCGTGACGTCCTCGGCGACGAGCGCGTCGAACGGCGCGTAGCGGTCGCGTGCGTCCTCGTAGGAGAGACCGTGACCCAGCATCCAGCGGACCACCAGCGGGCGGCCCGACGCCATGGACACCTGTGCCTGTTGCTGACGCAGCGGCGGCATGGTGGGATGCACCGTGAAGGCGTGCACCGCGCCGTACGCCTCGAGCGCATCGCGATACGCGGCCGTGAGGAGGGCAGGGGTGCGGACCTCCACCGCCACCGTGAGGGCTGAAGGCATCCGCGCCAGGAACTGGCGGAGCCGGCCCGCGAACGCGCCCGGTCCGCCCACGATGGCGGGATCGAGCGGCGGGAACTGCAGCAGCAGCACGGCCAAGCGGGCGCCCAGGCCCGACTGCACCGGCTCGACCACCGCCCGCCGCGCGTACTCGGCATCCAGGAACAGCGGGTTGGCCGAGTGGATGCCGCCCCGGGCCCGCACCCGCTGTTCGCGCTCGCCCGGTGGCGGCGGGGCCCCGAAGGGGTGATCCGGTCCGGCCAGGTGCGGGATGGTCAGGCGACGGTCCGCCTTGACCACGAAGCGGAAGTCCGCCGGAACCGCGTCGGCGTACTCGCGGAACGCGAGCGTCGGCAACGGCTCGTAGAACGTGCGGTCCACACCCACCGCGCGGAGCAGCGGATGTCGGGCGTACGGCTCCAGCCCCTTGCGGGCGAGCAGGGATTCGGGGGCCCTGCGATCGTAGACGATCCCGGCCCAGCCCGGGAAGGACCAGGAGGAGGTGCCCAGGCGCAGCCGCGGAGGCAGACGCCCGGCCAGCTCCTGCAGCTCGGGGCTCGCCGGTGCGGGCGCCACGGCGGAGCGCTCGAGCGCGGCGTGTTCGCCGGAGAAGAGGTCGGTCTGGGATCGGTGCACGGCTGAAAGCTACAGGAGCCAGGCGTCCGTGCCACCCGGGCCCGGGCGGCCGGGAGCGGGCGGGGCGTCCGCCGAGCGGGCGACGGCGAGGCCGCCGCCCGGGGCTCCGCGCCGGACGCTCAGAACGCCTTCAGGTAGGTCAGCTTCACCACACCGGTCCGCCGGTCCCAGCGGCTCTGGCGGGGGTCCTGCAGCGCCCCCGTACGATAGCCGGTGTCCAGGACCAGGAAGAGGTCGCTGCCCGGCGTGTGGATCCAGTCGATCCGGATGTTGGCCTGGAGGACGTGCGAGACGTCGTCGTACTGGATCAGCCCGTTGGCGAACAGGTTGCGGCTGAGCGCCCCCAGCAGGTCCACGCCCACCAGCGTCGTGTTGAACGCGCCGTCGGGGACGGGGAGGTCGATGCGGTTGTGGCTGCTGTTGATCCCGACCGTGAGGTGCGGGCCGGTCTTCCAGGTCACACCGCCGGACACCTCGGTCCGCGTGCCTCCCCAGAACTGACCCACGGTCACGCCGCCGCTGCCCGACCAGGCCCGACTCTCGTTCATGCGGAAGCTCAGGTCGGCGCTCGTGAAGACGTAGTCGCCGATGGGGAGCGTCCGGGACTGGATGCGGGCGGGCTCCTCCAGGATCTCGGTTCGCCGACGCAGGTTGAACATCACCCAGTCCCCGCTCTGGAACGTCAGCATGTTGTGCGAAAGAACGCTCGTGCTCTGCTCGTCGCCGTCCTGGCCCGTGATGTAGTCGCCGGTGACGGCCATCGTCAGGCGGCGAGCCCACCGGCTCGACTCGAACCGGGGAAACCAGGCCGCACTACCGCTCGTGCGCCGCATGTCCCGTCGCTGGACGAATCCGAGCGCGGGATCGTAGTCCGCATCCACGGACGTGTAGCTGCCACCGACGGACGCCGTGGCGCTACGCAGGTCGAGGGAGGCGGCACCGGCGGAGCTCGTGCCCGCTCCGCTGTCCCAGACCTGCGAGAACCAGCCGTCGAACGAACTGGAACCCGCGAAGCGCACCTGGAGATCGGCGCCCCCGAGACGATTGTGGGTGCCGTCGCTCTCCAGCGTGGTGAAGATCGCGCCGGCGGTCGTGCGGGGCAGCACGTCCGCGCGCACGCGCACCACCGAGTTCAGCCCGCCCGGCAACAGGGTCCCCGACGGATCACGGGCGTCCCCCGTGGCGAGCGCGAGCGCCCCGACGGACAAGGGACCGACCTGGCCCGTGACCCGGCTGCCGCCGCGGATGTCGTTCGGCAGTCCGATCCTGCGGCTGAAGAAGGCCTCGGTCTGCCGCGCGGCGCCGAACTGGAAGAGTCCCTGGCGCTCCAGGAAGAACTCCCGCTTCTCCGGGAAGAACAGGCTGAAGCGCGTCAGGTTGATCTGGACGTTGTCCGCCTCGACCTGCGCGAAGTCCGGGTTGACCGTGACGTCGAGCGCGAGGCTGGACGTGATCGCGTACTTGAGGTCGCCGCCGAAGTCGGAAAGGGTCTGGGTCCCGGAGCTGGCCAGGTTCTGGCGTCCTGCGATCGCATAGGGCTTGAGCTCCATGTACCGGCCGCGACGAAGCGACTCCAGACCCTGCAGCGTGGCGTAGCGCGAGACCTGGAAGATCCCCGACCGGTATTCCTGGCCGATGTGCGGCCAGGTGACCTCTTCGTTCTTGCGACGGATGGAGCGGTAGAACGCCACACCCATCTCGGGGACGGCGTCGTCGCTGAACCGGATGGTGGTGAAGGGGATCTCCACCTCGAGCACCCAGCCCTCGTCGGTGATGCGGCCTTCGCTGTTGTAGACGCCCTCCCAATCCCAGTCGGACATGGCCATGCTCTCGTCCGAGATCAGCGCGTCCCCCTGCGTGCCGAACGGGTTCAGCTCGAAGATGTAGGCGTTGCGCCGGTCGTGGTACGTATCGAGCGCGATGATCACCCGGTCGTCCTGGTCGATCCGCCCTTCGCGGTGCAGGATGCTGCGCCGGATGTTGGCGGGGTCCGAGTCCCGGAGAACGAGTCCGAAGTAGAGCGCGGTCTCCGTGAACGCCACCCGCACCTCGGAAGGCTCGCTGGCGGAGGCGCCGTCCACGGGCTCCCGCTGCCGGAAGTCCGTGACCGGCGCGATGCCCGCCCAGAAGGGTTCGTCCAGCACGCCGTCGATCGTGGGCGCCTCGGCGATGCGCACGGCGTGCAGCACCGGAGCGGCCGGGGCCGCCGTCCCGACCTGCGCCTCCGCCCGCGCGCCCCCGAACAGCATGAGGACCGCGCAGACCGCCGCCCGTGCTCCACCCCGCATCGTCACCTCCGCCCCTCGGGGCTCAGAATCCGGTCCCGGGCCAGGCGGCCTCGAGACCCACGTAGAAACGGCGTCCCGGGCCCGGCTCGTAGTAGCGGGCGCCGAACGCGTTGACCGACACGGCGGACGCGTAGACGCGGTCGAAGAGGTTCGTGACACCCGCGAAGGGGGTCAGCGCGGCCCTCCCGACGGTCCACGCGCCACCGTCCACGCCGCCGCGCACGTCGATGAGCGTGTAGGCGTCGGAGAACTGGCTGTTGGCGTCGTCCACGGCGATGCGGTCGGCGTACTCCGCGTGCACCTCCACGAAGCCCACACCGCCCGCGGCGCGCAGCAGGCCGTCCAGGCGGTGAGGCGCCGCCCCCGGGATGACGTTGTCCGTGAAGTCCTCCGTGTCGGTCCGGAACTGCTGGTAGCGTCCGTCCAGGTAGGAGTAGGTCAGGCGCCCGGAGAGATGCTCGCCGATCCGACCGTGCACCAGCGCTTCGATGCCGTAGTAGCGGGAGCTGCCGGCGTTGCGGAAGAAGCGGCGGCCCGGCTCGCTCGGGACCTCGAAGGGCACCAGCTCGTCGTCCAGGGCGGTCCGGAACAGCGCGAGCTGCCAGGCGAGGGTGCGGCCCACCCACCCCCGCGCGCCCAGCTCCACCGACACTGCGGTGGTGGGGTCCACGTCGGCGTTGAAGCCGCCTTGTCCGTCGGGCCGGTTGGCCAGCTCGGTCGTCGTCGGCGTCACGAACGAGGTGGCCACGTTCCCGTACACGGAGAAGGTGCGATCCGACTCCCAGCGTACGCCGACCGCCGGGCTCAGCGCATCCATCGTGCGTTCGCCCGAATCGTCGCGGCCGTCCGAGAGGAAGCGGTCTTCGACATCGAAGGTCGTGCGGTCGTAGCGCAGACCCCCGGACACGAGCCAGCCCGCACCGAGCTCGAGCAACGCGTTCGCGAACACCCCTGTGCCGCGGACGGACTCGACCTGGTCGAGCGCCAGCGCTCCGGCCGTCCCGCCGTCGTTCTCGTAGTTGAGGCGGGCGTCACGCTGGAGGTCCAGCTGGCCCCCCAGGCTCCAGCGCAATCCACGCGCGACCGACGCCACCCGATCGCTCAGCTGCGCCGAGAGGCCGCCCGCGCGGCGATCGAGGTCGATCACGACGGTGGTGATGGGGTTGTCGAGCGCGCGCGTGATCCCGTACCCGCTCACCTCGAACGTGCGCTCGCCCTCGAGCTCATGCGTCCAGGAGAGTCCGGCCTGGGCCTGGTCGATCTGCTTGGACGCGCCTTGGAGGACGTTGAAGCGCAATGCCTCCCGGCTGCCGGAGCGGAACACGGAATCGGCGAGGGAGCCAGGGTTCTGCGCGTCCATGCGCGTGAAGTTGAAGGACGCCCGCAGTCGGTCCCGGGCCCCCTGCCAGTCGAGCGTGGCGTTGGCCTGTGTCTTCTCGGAGTGGCTGAAAGACGCCTCGGGCTCGAGCGGGTTGGGGCGGAACCCATCGCCCTGCGTGCGGCCCACGGCAGCGAGCCACCCGAGCGTGCCGGTCCGGCCCGCGGCGGTGGTGTGGCCCGTCCACTGGCCGTTGCTGCCCCCGACGAGGCGTGCGGTCTGCTGGTACGGCACCGTCTCGGGCGGACGTCGCGACTCCAGGAGCAGGACGCCACCGGCGGCGCTGCCCCACAGCATGGACGCGGGCCCGCGCAGCGCTTCGACCCGGCCCAGGGAGCCGAAGTCGACGTGGTCCAGCGTGGCCTGTCCGTCCGCGATCGTGGCCGGGACGCCGTCGACCAGGACCTTCACGCCCCGTACCCCGAAGGTGGCGCGCGACCCGAATCCGCGGATGGAGATGCGCTCACCCACCGCGTCGTTGAAGCGGTTCTGGATCTCCACGCCGGGCAGCCCCTCGAGCATCTCGTCGAGCGAGCCGGCGGCCTTGGCGCCGAAGAGGTCGGCTCGGCCCAGCGCGGCGATCGAGTAGGGAGCCTGATTGGCCCGCACGGGCGTGCGCAGGAGCTCGACGACGAGCGAATCGAGCTGGTAGGCGGAGACGGTGTCGCCGCCGGGGACGGTCGCCGGACGGGGGGTCTGTCCGGCCAGCGGGGCGGTCGTCGTCAGGACGAAGGCGAGGGAAAGGGGTGCGAGGGGTGCGCGGGTACCCAGACGAGCCTCCCGGTTGAGGATCCCGCCGGCACCGGGGAGGGGCGGCGGACGTCTGGAAGCTACGATCCGCGACCGTCCGGGACTACCGTGTCGCACGCACGCACGCGGTCCTCGAGGCCCAGCCGGACGTTCTCGGCACGGAGCGCGTGGAGCGGGGCAGACTACCGCGGAGGATCCGAGGCCACGACCTGCACGTCATGATGCGCCCGCCACGCGTCGAGCGGGATCCGCACTGTCGCGGGCTCGGCGTCCGCGCCCTCGACGGTCACGCGGAGTGCCGTATCGGTCGGAAGCCCACACACCAGGTAGAACCCATCCGGGTCCGGCGTGGCGAGCACACCGGACGCGGCCTCCTGCAACACGCCGCGGGTCTGGACACGGAAGTCCGACCAGTCCACGCGGACCCGGGCGTCGGGCGCCGCGGATCCGTCCGTCCAGCGCACCCACCCCATGAGCGCCGCGGTCCCCGACTCCAGCCCCTCCTCGCCACAGCGCTCGGCCACGATCCGGCGGGCCGGCGGCGCGCTCAGGTCGAGGTCCACGACGCCCTGGGCCGGCACCAGGATCTCGCGCGGGGGAGACCGGAATCCGAGAGAGTCGAGGCTCGGGTGGGAGAACGTGACGGCGTACACGCCTTCCTCCAGGCCCGTGGCGCGGTAGCGCCCACGTCCGTCGGCGACGACGGTGTCCTCCCGGCCCCGCAGCATGATGCGGGCATCCGCCAGCGGGCGGGCGCCACCGTCGGTCCGCACGACGCCCTGGACCGCGCCCCCCTCGAACTCCATCACGATGCGGCCGGCCACGGTGGCGATGCGTCTCACCTGCGCACCGGTCTCCCGGATCCCGATGACCTGCCGACCCCGATTCGCTTCGTTGCGCCGATCGAAACCCACGATCGGCATGCGGATCCACCACTTGCGGATGACCCACGGCCCGCTGGGCAGGGCTGTGAACTCGACGCGACCGCCGACGTTCTCGCGCTCGATGGCGGGATCGATGTTCGCGTAGCGCCACTCCAGGATCCGGAGCTCGCTGCTGGCGGGATCGAGCCAGAGCGTGCCGACGACCTCCGAGACGCGGCGTCCGTCGACGGGTTCGAAGCCCAGCCCCAGCAGGCCTTCCGTGTCGCGCCGGCCGCGGCGCAGGCGGAAGCAGTGCGTGTCCAGGAAGGCATCGGAGAGGAGCACGTCGGCGTCGGGGCCATAGAACACGGTGACGTCGCCGTCCTCCACCACGAAGCCGTCCTGGATCAGCTCGGGCGCGGGTCGGCTGACGAAGGTGCGTTGCCTGGACGTGCGCTCGTAGCGCACGCGTTCCCGCTCGACGCGGCGGGCCTCCCGATCGAGGTCCCGCTCGAGGTGCGCCAGCTCGTAGCGGAACACCCCGTGCTCGCCCGTCCACGAGGCTGCGGCGAGCGCCTTGCGGACCTCCTCCCACACCACCGCGACGGCCCGACCGTCTTCCGGGTTCACCTCGCAGCGCGCGTCGCTCTCGACGTCGATCCCCTCCAGCACGATCGCTTCCACCGTGGCGATGAGCTCGACCGCCACGGTATCGGCCGGGCCCAGCGCGAACTCGGGATGGAAGGTGCTCGCGTGTCCGATGCGGTCCGCCCGCAGCCGGTAGCGGCCGGGGGCACGGTGCTCCATGAGGAAGCGGCCGCTCTCGTTGGTCAGCACCTGGAAGGCGGCTCGCCCCTCGGCATCGACGAGCACGACCATGGCGCCTTCGATGGGGTCTCCGGTCCCCGCCTCGCGCAGGATCCCGCGGACCACCTGCGCGGCGGCCGGGGGAGCAGCCAGCGCGCCGAGAAGACCGATGCCCGCCAGCAGGGCCATCCGGGGGATGGGGCGCAGCGGTCGCATGATGGGCGATGCTCCGTTCGGTGCTCCGTTGAGCCGCCTGGGGGGTAGCTCTACATTCCTGTGCTTCCGCGGGAATCCTCTCCCGAGGAGACCGCCGGTAGCTACCCGGGCCGGTCCGGCCCGATCCCTCCATCCCGGTCCACCATGCGCACAGGCCCGCTCTTCGCCACTGCCCTCGTGGCCGCCGCCACGCTCTCCGCGTCGGAGCCGGCCGCGGGTCAGGGCCGGGGCTACCGGCCCTCGGACTACTACGACCTGGTCACGGTGGGAGACGTGCAGGTCTCGCCGCGCGGCACCCACGTGGCCTTCGTGGTGACGACCGTCGTGGAGGAGGAGAACCGCCGCCACCGCGAGATCTGGATGCAGCGGCTCGTGGAGGGCCGTCCGGACGGCGACCCCTGGCGCTTCACGGGTCCCACGGAGGACGCCACGGAGCCCGTGTGGTCTCCCGACGGCGCGCTCCTGGCCTTCCAGTCGCGACGGGGGGAGGACCCCAACCCCACCTGGTTCCTGCGGGTCGACGGCGCGGGTGGAGAGGCGTTCCACATCGAAGGGGTGGAAGGGACGCCGGTGTGGTCTCCCGACGGCAGCCGGATCGCCTTCGTGAAGGCGGAAGACGGTCCCTCCGGGGAGCGGGCGGGATGGATCGCACCCGACGCCGTGACGGAGACGCTCGATCCGCAGCGGTTCGACGGACGGGTGGTGACGTCGACCCGCTACAAGCGCGACGGCACGTTGACGCTGCGACCGCACTGGAGCGTCTCGCCCAAGGGGCAGCTGCACGTGGTGGCGGCCGCCGGTGGGACCGCGCGCCGGCTCACGGACGTCGCCTTCGACGTCGGCGCGCCGCTGTGGTCCGAGGACGGACGCTACCTGTACTTCGCGGGCGACGCCTCCCAGGACGACGAGACGGGCACCGACCCCACCGGGGATCTGTGGATCGTCGCCGCGGATGGTGGTGGCGTGCGCCGCCTGACCACGGACCCGGGGGCGGAGAGCGCGCCGGCCCTGTCGCCCGATGGGCGCTGGCTGGCCTGGCTGGCGACGCCGGCCCGCGGGGCCCAGACCGACGTGTGGGTGGTGGCGGTCGACGGCGACGGGACCTTCCGCGGCGACCCCCGCAACCTGACCGACACGTGGGATCGCGATCCCGGTGCACCCCGCTGGGCGGCCGACGGCCTCCGCCTCCGCTTTCCGGCGCAGCTCGGCGGGGACGTCCACCTGGTGGAGGTCCCGGTATCGGGCGGCGCCGTCCGGACCGTGACGTCGGGAGAGCGACAGTTGTCGTCCATCAGCTTCTCGGCCGACGACGGCGTCATGGCCTACGCGGTCACGGACGCGGTCACCCCGACGGAGCTGTTCGTGGCGCGGGGTGATGGCACCGCGGAGCGCCGCGCCACCGGCTTCAACGACGACTGGCTGGCGCGGGTGACGCTCCGGCGGCCCGAGCGCCTCGCGTTCCGGGTGCGGGACGGGACCGAGGTGGAAGGCTGGATCGTGCCTCCGGTCGGCTACCGGGAAGGCAGCCGCTATCCGTTGATCCTGAAGATCCACGGCGGACCGCACTCGGCCTACGGCAACACGTTCTTCCCCACCTTCCACGTCCTGTCGGCCGCGGGCTTCTTCGTCCTGTACACGAACCCGCGTGGATCGTCCGGCTACGGTCACGATTTCCAGTACGCGACCCGGGGCCAGTGGGGCGTCGTGGACAAGGAGGACTATCTGACCGCTGTGGATCAAGCGCTGGCTCGCTATCCCGACATCGACCCCGAGCGCCTCGGGGTGTCGGGCGGCAGCTACGGCGGCTTCATGACCAACTGGCTCACCGCCACCACCAACCGCTTCGCTGCGGCCGTGACCTCGCGCTCCATCGTGAACTGGGAGAGCTGGTACGGCAGCTCGGACGCCCAGGGCCTCACGGAGTACGAGTTCTTCGGCCCGCCCTGGGAGCAGCGCGAGCTCTATCGCCGTCTGTCCCCGATCTCGTACGTCGAGAACGTTCGCGCCCCCACCCTGATCATCCATTCCGAGAACGACTATCGGACGCCGATCGGGGACGGGGAGCAGTGGTTCATGGCCTTGAAGAAGCGGGGCGTGCCCACCGAGCTGGTGCGGTACCCGCGCTCCTCGCACGGCCTCTCCCGCACGGGCGAGCCCTGGCTGCTCGTCGATCGCCTGGAGCGCATCCGCTCGTGGTTCGAGCACTTCCTGGGCAGCGAGACGGTGCGGACCAGCGACGCGCCCACGCACTGACCGGACGTGCGCATCGTCGATCGAACCCCCGGGATCGCGGCCGGTCGCTTCGCCGCTCGCCGGGCGCGCATCCTGGAGGACCTGGGCCCGTCCGCCCTGGTGGTGCCGGCCGGGCCGTCCCGTCTCAAGAACGGCGACACCGAGTACCGGTTCCGCCCCGACAGCGAGTTCCTGTGGCTGACCGGCTGGGGCGAGCCCGAGGCCGTGTTGGTGCTGCGAGGTCACGCGGCGGAGGACCGCTGCGTGCTCTTCGTTCCGCCGCGGGTCCCTGAAGCCGAGCTGTGGACCGGCATGCGCCTCGGGGTGGACGGCGCGTGCGCCGAGCTCGGGGCCGACGCGGCGTTCCCGGTCGACGAGATGGACTCCCGTCTCGCAGATCTGCTGGACGGGGCCGAGCACGTGTACGTCCGTCTGGGCCGGGAACCGGCGCTGGACCGGATCGTCGTGGCCACCCTCGGTTCCGCCCGGGCGCGAGCCTCGCGCACAGGCGGTCGGCCGGTGGGCGTGCTGGACCCGGGCCTGCTGCTCGACGAACCCCGACTCGTGAAGGACGAGGACGAGCTCGCGCTGATCCGCACGGCGGCCGCGCTCACCGTGGAGGGCTTCCGCGCCGCCCTTCCGCGTGTGGCAGCGGGCGTGGGGGAATGGGAGATCCAGGCCGCCCTGGAAGGGACGTTCCTGGCGGGAGGTGCCTGGGGACCTGCGTTCGGTACCATCGTGGCCGGAGGCGCGCACGCCTGTACGCTGCACTATACGCGCAACGACGCGCGCCTTCCGCAGGACGGGTGGGTGCTGATCGACGCCGGAGCGGAGGTGGCCGGGTACGCCGGGGACATCACGCGGGCGTTGCCGGTGACGGGGCGTGGCACCCCCGCCCAGCGCGACCTGCACGACGTGGTACGCGAGGCGCGGGATGCTGCGCTCGCGGTGGCCCGTCCCGGCGCGACGATCGACGACGTGGAGCGTGCGGTGCGCGACCGGCTCGAGGCCGGGCTGGTGGAGCTGGGACTGGCGTCCCGCGCCGACGCGGAGCAACGCCGCGCCCGCCTGGGGCGCCTCTTCCCGCACAAGTCCGGACACTGGCTGGGGCTGGACGTACACGACGTGGGACTCTACCGGGTGCACGGTGCCGCCCGGACGCTGACCCCCGGCATGGTCTTCACGGTGGAACCCGGCCTGTATGTGCCTGGGGACGACGAACAGGCGCCGCCGGAGCTGCGGGGCGTCGGCATCCGCCTGGAGGACGACGTGCTCATCACCGCGGAGGGGTGCGAGAACCTGACGGCCGCGCTCCCCATGGACGTGGACGGCCTGATCGCATTGCGGGAGGGGGGCACGGCGTGAGTCCGACGGGCTTCATGGAGCAGCTCCGCCGCCCCGGCCCGCTCGTGGCGGTCGAGCTGCGGCCGCCGCGCAGCGGGCTCGACCCGGCGGAGAGCATGGACGTGTGGATCGACATGCACCACACGCTCCAGGCGCTGACGCGGGCGGGTCGGCCGGTGCTGATCACCGACAACGCCGTGGCCGTCGAAGAGGAGGAGAACCTCGCGCACCTGACGGCCAACCTTCCGGCCGACGTGACCCCCAGGGGCATCGCACCGTTCCTCACCTGCAAGCACACGCTGGAGTATTGCCTGCTCTACGCCTCCCGGGCCGCGTCGCACGGCTTCGAAGCGCTGACGGTGCTCGGGGGAGACCGCTTCGGCGGACCGCCCCGCTGTGTGCCGCATGCGTACGAGCTCCGGCAGCGGATCCGCGAGGCCGTGCCTTCGCTCAAGCTCGGGGGCTGGATCAACCCGCACCGCGACATCGAACAGCAGGTGCGCTTCGCCCTCGATCCCCGGTTCACCGCCGACTTCATCCTCACGCAGGTGGTGTCGCACCACTCGCTGGATCGGGTGGAGGCGGTGCAGGAGGGCCTGCGGGCCGCCGGCGTGGACCTGCCGGTCGTGTGGGGCGTCTTCCTCTACCGGAGCGCGAATCCCCGGACGCTGGCGCGCCTGAACGAGTACTTCCCCGTGCCGGCCGAAGCGCTCACGGACGAGTTCGCGACCGGGGTCGGCGCGGAGGAGCTGGCCGGCCGGACGGTGGCGGCGCTGCGCGGGGTGGGCGCCGACAAGGTGTACGTCTCCAATCTGGGATTTCGCGGCGCCGAACGGACCCTGAAGAAGGTGCTGAGCCAGGTCTGAGCGTGGGGCCCCTCCGGTCCGGCCCCCTGCGGGCCCCGGGCGGGCCGCGTGTTGACGGATCCGGTCGGATCCCCCGAGGATGTCCGGGTTTGTCCACCCCAGCCCAGGACGGAAGCCTCGTGCCGACGGACATCGAGATCGCCCAATCGCACGCCCTCAGGCCCATCACCGACATCGCCGCCCGCCTCGGGCTGGGCCCGGACGACATCGAGCCCTACGGGCGCACGAAGGCCAAGGTCCCGATGGCCGCCGTCCACGGCCGTCCCGACCGCAAGGGCAAGCTCATCCTGGTGACCGGCATCACGCCCACCCCGGCCGGGGAGGGGAAGTCGACCGTGTCGGTGGGGCTGGCCGACGCGCTGGCGCTCCGTGAGCGCAACCCCGTGCTTTGTCTGCGCGAGCCTTCGTTGGGGCCGGTGTTCGGGATCAAGGGAGGCGCGGCCGGCGGCGGATATTCCCAGGTCGTCCCGATGGTGGACATCAACCTGCATTTCACGGGGGACTTCCACGCCATCACGTCGGCGCACGCGCTGCTGGCGGCCCTGCTCGACAACTACATCTATCGCCCGAACACGGCCGGGATCGATCCCCGCCGCGTGGTGTGGCCACGGGCTGTCGACATGAACGACCGCGCGCTGCGCCAGATCGTCATCGGTCTCGGAGGCACCGCGGGCGGCGTGCCGCGCGAGAGCGGATTCGTGATCACGGCCGCGTCGGAAGTGATGGCCATCTTCTGTCTGTCCCGCGACCTGCGCGACCTGGAGCGCCGGCTGGGCGAGATCATCGTCGCGTACACGCGAGACGGCTCACCGGTGCGCGCCGCGGAGCTCGACGCTCCCCCGGCCATGGGCATCCTGCTCAAGGACGCGCTCCAACCCAATCTCGTGCAGACGTTGGGCGGCACCCCGGCGCTCGTGCACGGTGGGCCCTTCGCCAACATCGCGCACGGCTGCAACTCCCTGATGGCCACCGAGGCCGGACTTCGTCTCGGCGATGTCGTGGTCACCGAAGCGGGGTTCGGCGCCGACCTCGGTGCCGAGAAGTTCTTCGACATCAAGTGCCGCTTCGGCGGTCTGGAGCCGGCGGCGGCCGTGGTGGTGTCCACCGTCCGCGCGTTGAAGATGCACGGCGGCGTCCCGCTGGCGAACCTGGGCGCCGAGAACGCGGAGGCGGTGCGCAAGGGCGTCGTCAACCTGCTCGGCCACGTCGAGAACGTGCGGAAATTCGGCGTGCCTCCGGTGGTCGCCATCAATCGCTTCACCAGCGACACCGACGCCGAGGTGCGCGAGATCATGGCCGCGTGTGCGGCGGCGGGCGTTCCCGCGGTGCAGGCGGATCCCTGGGGCGGCGGGGGCGAGGGCTGCCTGGACCTGGCGGATGCGGTCTGGGACACGGTCCAGGGAGGCACGGCGGCCTTCAAGCCCCTCTATCCCGACTCCCTGGGGCTCGCCGCGAAGATCGAGACCGTCGCCAAGGAGATCTACGGTGCCGACGGCATCGACCTGCTGCCCGCGGCCGCGAAGGACATCGCGCGGCTGGAACAGGTCGGACTGGCGCACGCGCCGGTCTGCATCGCCAAGACGCAATACTCGTTCTCGGACGATCCCAAGCGCCTCGGCCGACCCCGTGGCTTCCGCATCACCGTGCGGGAGGTCACGCCGTCGGCGGGGGCGGGATTCGTCGTGGCCAAGACGGGGGACATCATGACCATGCCCGGTCTGGCCGCGACGCCCGCGGCCGCCGGCATGAGCCTGGCCGAGGACGGCACCATTCGCGGGTTGGCGTGAAGGCCGACCGGGCCCCGCGGTCGCTCAGCCGACCGTGGGGCCCGGTCGCCGCCGCCGCAACGACGTCCACGCCGTTCCCAGGGCCAGCAGCCCGAAGAGCACGTCCGCGGCGCTGGTCTCCACCTCCAGCCGGCGCCAGACGCCGCCGTCGCGTACGAACCCGCGCGTGAACTCGTGCGCCAGCGCCTCGCGCTCGTCGGTGCTCAGCGTGCGGACGTGGTCCTGCCCGAGCGTGAGCATCTCCAGCCAGAGAACGTCGGGAACGGTGTCCCCGGGCTCCAGCGAGGCGAGCGCGGTCTGGACCTCCGTGGGCACCCTCCCTTCGCGTTGCAGCTGCCAGAACGCCACGCCCGCGAGCGTCTCGGTATCGTCGACGATCATGTGCGAGACGCCGAAGTCGGGCACCAGCTGCGCGGTCAGCAGCGTCCCCACGACGAGCCCCGTGAGCGTGAGGACGGCCCCGGCTGCGCCGAGACGCGGGGAGCGGTCGCCGGTCGCGAGTGCCATGGCGCCCGCCACGAGCCCCCCCACCGGCCAGGCCAGGACCGCGAGGTTGCGGCCCGTGAACGACACCGCTGCCGCCCACAGGCAGCCCCCCACCAGGGCGGCGATCAGCCCGGCGACGAGGGCGGGAGCGAGAGCGAGCTCATGGGTCTGCGGTCCGACGGAGCGGACCGGCAGGACCGGGGGGCGCGAAGGCACCAACGATGGTAGACCACAGCGTTCGGCGTGGAGAGGCGCGGGGGGAGCCGCGGTCGAGCACCCCGCGGGCGGCAAGTTGAGGGCCATCTCCCCGCGGCTGTCGCGGCGCTTCGACGCAGCGCGGACGCCACCCCGTCCGCAGGGGCGCGGCTAGCCTCTGAGCTCCGCTGCGACCTCGTCGAGCACACGCAACGCCAGATCCAGATGTCCCGAGGGGGCACTGACATGCAGACCCTGGACGCGTGCGTGCAGCGCCAGGACGGTCTCCACCGAGATGCGCACCCCTTCGGCGAGCGCGTGGGAAGGCCCCTGGCTCTCGGCCCGGCGCATCCGCTCCAGCACGGACTCGGGGATGGAGATGCCGGGTACTTCGTTCGCGAGGAACTCCGCGTCGCGCAGCGACGTGAGGGGTCGGATGGACAGGAGCGTGGGGATCCGCCAGCGCGCCGTCCGTTCCAGGAAGCCGACCATGAGCTCGGGGTCGAAGACCGCCTGGGTCAGGGCGTACTCGGCGCCCGCCTCCACCTTGTAGGCGAAGCGCTCCATCTCGCGGACCGGGTCGACGGCGGCGGGCCGCGCCACCACCCCGATGACGAACCGCGTCGGCTCGCCGATCGCCGCGCCGCCGGGGTCGACGCCGCGGTTCAACGCCGCGACGACGTTGGTCAGGCCGATCGAGTCGATGTCGAAGACGGCGGAGGCTTCCGTGTAGGGCCCCATCGCCGACGGGTCCCCGGTGGTGAGGAGCAGATTGCGCAGACCCGCGCCCGCGGCGCCCAGCAGGTCGGAGATCATCCCGACCATGTTGCGGTCACGGCAGGTGTAGTGGACGATCGGCTCGATGCCGACCTCGCGCTGGATGACCAGAGCCGAGGCGATCCCGCTCATGCGGCCGTGGCCGCGCGCGTCGAGCACCGCCATGGCGTCCACACCCGCCAGGTAGGCCTGCCGCGCCCGATCCACCATGGTGGAGGGGTCCCAGCCCTTCGGGGGCACCAGCTCGACGCTCGTGATCCATTCGCGGCGCACGAGCTTGCGTCCGAAGCGGGACCGCTCCTCGAGCGGGGTGGAGGGCGGGGGAGCCGGCGCCTCCGCGGTCGGCGCGCTGACCCCCACCGCCGGATGCCGGGGTTGTACGGCTGCCACCGAGTCGCGGATGCGGCGGATGTGCTCGGGCGTGGTCCCACAGCACCCGCCTACGAACCGGGCACCGGCCTCGATCAGGCGACGCGCGTACCGCCCCATGTAGTCGGGGCTGGCCATGTAGATCTTGCGGTCGCGCACGGAGCGCGGAACGCCCGCGTTCGGTTGCGCCACGAGCGGACCGGCGAAGATCTCGGCCATCTCCTCGATGGCGTCCAGCATGACCGCGGGTCCCACGGAGCAGTTCAGGCCGGCGACGTCGACCTTCCATTCCGCGAGGGCGGTGGCGAGCGCGGCCGTGGGCGTGCCCAGAGGAGTCCGACCGTCCTCGTCGACGGTCATCTGCGCGATGAGCGGCAGGTCGGTCTCGGCGCGGGCGGCCTCGATGGCGGCTCGGATCTCGTCGAGGTCCGCGAACGTCTCGAACAGGATCCCGTCCACGCCTCCGTCCACCAACCCCCGGATCTGACGTCGGAAGTACCCCTTGGCTTCATCGAACGCAGTGGGACCCCAGGGCTCGATGCGCACGCCGAGCGGGCCGACCGCACCCACGACCACGGCCTGACCCCGGGCCGCATCGCGGGCACAGGCCACCGCGGCCGCGTTGATCTCCTCGGTGCGACCCTCCAGCCCGAACGCGGACAGCTTGACCGGGTTGGCGCCGAACGTGTTCGTCTCCAGGATCTCGGCACCGGCTCGCACGTACTCCTCGTGGATGCCACGGATCAGATCCGGCTCGCTCACCGACAGCTCGTCGTAGCACACATTGACGAACACGCCGCGCTCGTAGAGCAGCGTGCCCATGGCGCCGTCCATCACGTGGACGCGCCCGTCCTCGATGAGCGCGCGCAGCCGGCTCACAGCGCCTCCGGCTCGTAGGCGAGGTTGGGCGACAGCCAACGCTCCGCTTCCTCCATCGACATGCCCTTGCGCGCGGCGTAGGCCTCCACCTGATCGCGCCCGATCCGCCCGATCCCGAAGTACTGCGCGTCCGGGTGGGCGAAGTACCACCCGCTCACGCTCGCGGCCGGGATCATGGCGCAGCTCTCCGTGAGCTGCACACCGATGCGGGCGGCGTCCAGCAGCCGGAACAGCGTGCGCTTCTCGGTATGGTCCGGACACGCCGGGTAGCCCGGCGCCGGCCGGATGCCGCGATACCGCTCCTGGATCAGGGCGTCGTTGTCGAGCTGCTCGTCGGGTGCGTAGCCCCAGAGGTCGGTACGGACCCGTTGGTGCAGGTGCTCGGCGAACGCCTCTGCCAGGCGGTCGGCCAGCGCCTTCGCCAGGATGGCATTGTAGTCGTCGTGATCCTGTTCGAAGGAGGACACCAGCGCGTCGAGGCCCACACCGGCCGTGACCACGAAGGCGCCGGCGTGGTCCTCGAGCCCCGCGTCGGCCGGGGCGACGAAATCGGCCAGGGACAGATTGGGCCGGCCGCCCTTGTCGAACTGCTGGCGGAGCTGGTGGAACACGGCGTCCGGTCGGGCCCGATCACCGTTGGTGTAGACCTCCACGTCGTTGTCCCGCGCGGCCGCCGGGAACAGACCGACGATCGCGCGCGCCGTCAGCAGCTTCTCGCGCACGATGCGGTCCAGGAGGCGCTGCGCGTCCGCGAGGAGCGAGCGTGCCTGCTCGCCCACCACCTCGTCGTCGAGGATGTCGGGATACTTGCCGGCGAGCTCCCAGGTCTGGAAGAACGGCGTCCAGTCGATGAACGGCACCAGCCGCTCGAGCGGGTAGTCGTCCAGGACGGTGATCCCCGGGGTCCGGGGCGCCACCGGCCGGTAGGCGCTCCAGTCCGCGCGATGCCGTCGCCGTTGTGCCTCTTCGAACGTCAGGTTGCGCTGCCCCGCGCGCCGGTCGCCCTGTTTCCGACGCAGGTCGGCGTACTCCTCTCTGACCTGGCGGGCGTAGCGGGGACGCTGCTCTCTGTCGAGCAGCGCGCCCACCACGCCCACGCTGCGCGAGGCGTCCAGCACGTGCACCACGGGGGCGTGATAGCGCTCCTCGATCTTGACGGCCGTGTGCACCTTGGAGGTCGTGGCGCCGCCGATCAGCAGCGGGAGGTCGAACCCCTCGCGCTCCATCTCGGCGGCGACGTGCACCATCTGGTCCAGGGACGGGGTGATCAGGCCCGAGAGGCCGATGATGTCCACCTGCTCGGCGCGTGCGGCCTCGAGGATCTTCTCGGCCGGTACCATCACACCCAGGTCCACGATCTCGTAGTTGTTGCAGGCCAGGACCACGCCCACGATGTTCTTGCCGATATCATGCACGTCCCCCTTCACCGTGGCGAGCAGGATGCGCCCCTTGGCGCCGGTATCGCCGGCGGCCTGCTTCTCCTGCTCGATGAAGGGGATGAGGTAGGCCACCGCCTTCTTCATCACCCGGGCGCTCTTGACCACCTGGGGCAGGAACATCTTCCCGGAGCCGAACAGGTCCCCGACGACGTTCATGCCGTCCATGAGGGGGCCCTCGATCACTTCGATGGCGCGGTCCCGACCCTGGCGCGCCTCCTCGGCGTCGTCCTCGATGTGGTCGGCGATCCCCTTCACGAGCGCGTGCTCGATCCGGGCTTCCACCGGGAGGCTCCGCCACGCCTCGTCCTCCTGGACCGTCTCCGTGCTGCCCCGGTAGCGGTCGGCCAGGGCCGTCAGGCGCTCCGTGGCGTCGGGGCGTCGGTCGAAGAGCACGTCCTCCACGGCGTCGCGCAACTCGGGCGGGATCTCGTCGTAGACCGCCAACGCGCCGGCATTCACGATGCCCATGTCCATCCCCGCGCGGATGGCATGATACAGGAAGGCTGAATGCATGGCCTCCCGGATCTGCGGGCTGCCCCGGAACGAGAAGGACAGGTTGCTCACCCCGCCCGAGATCAGGGCATGGGGCAGGGTGTCCTTGATGCGGCGGGTGGCGCCGAGGAAGTCGAGCGCGTAGCGATTGTGTTCGGCGATGCCCGTCGCGACGGCGAACACGTTCGGGTCGAAGATGATGTCCTCGGGCGCGAAGCCGACCGTCTCCGTGAGGATGCGATAGGCGCGCGTGCAGATCTCGACCTTCCGGTCTTCCGTGTCGGCCTGTCCGGTCTCATCGAACGCCATGACGATGACGGCGGCTCCGTAGCGCTGCACCAGACGGGCCTTGGCGATGAACTCCGCCTCTCCGTCCTTCAGGCTGATGGAGTTCACGACCGGCTTGCCCTGTACGCACCGCAGTCCAGCCTCGATGACCTCCCAGCGCGAGGAGTCGACGACCACCGGCACGCGGCTGATGTCGGGCTCCGCGGCGATGAGGTTCAGGAATCGACGCATGGCGGCCTCCGCATCCAACAGGCCTTCGTCCATGTTGACGTCGATCATCTGGGCCCCGCTCTCGACCTGTTGGCGGGCCACATCGAGCGCGGTCTCGTAGTCGTCCTCGCGGATCAGGCGCGCGAAGCGCGCGGAGCCCGTGACGTTGGTACGCTCCCCGATGTTCACGAAGAGCGATTCGGGCGTGATCGTCAGCGGCTCCAGGCCGGCGAGCCGGCACGCGGGTTCGGGGCGCGCGGGTCGGCGGGGCGGCAGGTCGCGGACCGCTTCCGCGATCGCCCGGATGTGCGCGGGCGTGGTGCCGCAGCAGCCGCCCACGATGTTGACGAAGCCGCTCTCGGCGAACTCGGTGATGACCGCGGCCATCTCGGCGGGAGACTCGTCGTACTCGCCGAACTCGTTGGGCAGACCGGCGTTGGGGTGGCTCGAGACGAAGCAGTCGGCGGCCTCCGCGATCTCCTCGAGATAGGGCCGCAGCTGCCGGGCCCCCAAGGCGCAGTTGAGGCCCACCGAAAGCGGGCGCGCATGCCGCACGGACCGGTAGAAGGCCTCGGGCGTCTGCCCGGTCAGGGTGCGTCCGCTCTGGTCGGTGATCGTGCCGGAGACGAGCAGGGGCACGTCGATGTCCCGCTCGTCGAGGAGGCCGGTCAACGCGAAGAGCGCCGCCTTGGCGTTGAGCGTGTCGAAGGCGGTCTCCACCATCAGCACGTGCGCACCCCCGTCCAGCAGGCCGGAGGCCTGCTCCCGGTAGGCGTCCACCAGCGCCTCGTACGTGACGTTGCGGTAGCCCGGATCGTTGACGTCCGGGGAGATGGAGGCCGTCCGGTTCGTGGGGCCGAGGACGCCGCACACGAAGCGGGGACGCTCGGGCGTGCGGGCGGTGAAGTCGTCGGCCGCGCGGCGGGCCAGGCGCGCCGCGGCCACGTTCATCTCGTAGACCAGCGCCTCGGTGCCGTAGTCGGCCTGGGCCACCCGATTCGCGTTGAAGGTGTTGGTCTCGAGGATGTCCGCGCCCGCGTCGAGATACTCGCGGTGGATGGCCTCGATCACGTCCGGGCGGGTCAGGACCAACAGATCGTTGTTGCCCTGCAACGGGGACGGATGTTCGGCGAGACGCTCCCCGCGGAAGTCCGCCTCCTCGAGGCCCCGGCGCTGGATCATGGTGCCCATGGCCCCGTCCAGGACCAGGATGCGCTGGGCCAGGAGGCCCTCGAGGAGGCTGCGGATGGTGTCGTCGGGTCTGGTCACGGAGTCTCTCGCTGGAGGTGCCGGGCCGGCGGGTCTGCACCTTCTGGACCAGCCCGCCGGAGTCACGCCGCCCTGGAGGGGGCGCCGGCTTCGGATTCTGTCGTGGTGGAAGCGGCGAGAGCACGCCAAAAGATCGCTTTGATGGAAGCGGGCCTTTTAGCGGATTGTTTAACGTGGCCGCAATACGCCGCAAATCACCACGGGATCGATTGTCGTGGGGCGCTACCCCGGCCCCCGGAGCGGGTTCCCGAAGGGGGGCCCCCGCCCCGGCGGGGCGGCGGGGGCGGGAAGCGGAGGCGACGCCCCGCTCAGGGGTTCAGCCAGTAGCTGACCTTGATCAGGAAGACGTTGTCCGGCCGGACGCTGAAGAGGCGGTCCAGGTCACGACCCAGCTCGAAGGAACCGTCCAGCTCGCGCGAGCGGTCCCGCCCTTGCGACCAGACGAGGAACAGCGCGGAGCCCGGTCGATACTCCCAGCGCAACACCACGTTGCTGCGGAATTGGCCGAAGGCGAAGTCCGGGTCGTCCCAGCGTTCCGGGCTTCCGTCGCCGTCCACGTCGGCGGTCCACGCGTCGCCGTCCGACGCGGCGCCCAACGCCCGCAGGCGGTCGTCGTACTGCTCGGCGCGCGGATCGGCCACGGTCTTGAACGACCGGTAGGCGCCGCCGGCCAGGAACGGCTGGGCGTAGAGCTGCAGGGACAGCTCTGGAGTGAACGTGTAGTCCACCCGGGTGGTCAGGCTGAACGTCTTCTGTTCGAGGCGCGCGAGCAGGTAGTGGTCCTCCCCGCCGGCCTCGATACGCTGCACCCACTGCCGATCGTCCACGTTGTAGCTGAACTGGGGCCGAAGCGAGATCTGGGCTGCATTGGAGGCGCGCCAGGTGCCCCCGGTCCCGACGCCCACGTTCCAGGAGCCGGATTCGGGTCGGCGCCCACCCCAGCCGTTGAGCTCGAAGCGGAGGGGGCGGCGGCTGTCGGACCAGGCCCCCATCCAGCCGTTCCAGCTGGACTCGGTACGGAAGAGCGGACCGCCTCGCAGCATGGTGGTCGAGTACGATCCCACGTTGTGGCCCACCCCCGCGTAGCCTCCCCAGAAGTTCTTGAACGTCAGGCTGCCGTTCACGTTGCCACCCAGACCGGTGCGCTCGCGAGCGAAGGTGAAGTTGCTCCAGAGATTCACGTTCACGTTGAAGCGATTCAGGCGCGCGGTGGGCGTCGTGTGGTGATAGCCCAGCCACGCCCAGGGCGAGACGTAGTCGGTGGAGCGCATGAAGCCGATGTCGTTGGCCTCGAAGCCCGGAGAGCGGGCCTGGAATCCGGTCGCATAGCGCCAGAACCCACCCGCGTAGCGCCCGATGTTGAGGTTGCTCGACCAGCCCGCCATCGACGTGCGGGTGGGATCCACCTCCACGTGCTCAGCGTCCGGCCGCTGGAAGAAGCGGGCAGACGAGCGTTGGGTGGATTCGATCGCCTCGGCCGAGCCGGTCACCCAGGAGCCCACCACGAAGCCCTGGACTTCCCACTCGTCGTTGGCGAAGCGGTGTCGGAAGTCCACGCCGCCGGTGTAGCCGCCCGAGCGGATGTCGAGCCGGTCGGACACCTCGCGGTCGCGGTTGACGCCGGTCGCCACGAGCCCGATGGCGCTGCGCCCTTCGCGGAAGTCGCGCATCACCCGCCCCACGACGTAGTTGGTGAGCGGCTCGACGGCCTGGGTCTCGACAGCGGCCACACCGTCGCCGATCCGCGCGCGCTCCTCACCCGTCACCGCGTGCAACAGCCCCACGGACCACCCGTCGGCGGTCTTTCCCGAGAGCTTCCACGCTCCGAGGATGCTGGTCTGGGCGTCCGCGTCGGACCACCCGTCCCCTGCGTCGGCGCTGCCCTGGGGCGCCCGGCCGATCCGTCGCGAATAGAAGAGGGATTCGTTGGCGTCGTCGCCGTCCCCCTGGGAGAGCCGGAAGTTGAAGATGCTGGAGCCTTCCACGAAGAAGGGCCGGCGCTCGGCGAAGAACGCCTCGAACGCCGACAGGTTCACCTGCCCGGGGTCGGCCTCGACCTGGCCGAAGTCCGGGTTGACCGTGAGGTCCAGCGTCAGGTTGCTGGTCACGCCGTACTTGAGGTCGGCGCCCACGGTGCCGAAGACGTCGTTGCGCTCGTAGAACGGATTGGCGAGATCGCCCGTGGCGCGGGTGAGCCGGGCCACCGTGTAGGGCAGCAGCTCCATGTGCCGCGGCGAGGTCAGGTTCTTGAGGCCGCGCAGCTCGCCGAAGCGGGAGACCGTGGCGTTCTCCTGCTGGGACAGCGGAGCCCAGACCGAGCGCTCCTGTCGCCGGGCCACCTCGCGCATGAAGTTGATGCCCCACGTCTGGATGGGCGCGGACTCGAAGCGGAGCTGCGAGTACGGAATCCGGAACTCGGCGCTCCAGCCTTCATCGTCGCGCTGTACGGCCACGTCCCAGACCGCATCCCACGACGAATCCTCCTGCGTGTCGTCGAAGCGGTACCAGTCGGACTTCACGCCCAGCGGGTTGACCGCGAACTGGAACGCCGTGCGGCGATCGAAGTAGCTGTCGATCACGACGTGCACGCGATCGGAGTAGCCCGAGTCGTCCCGCCGCGCGAGCTGGGCCGCGATGAGATCGGGTTCGCGGTCGAACGCCCGGAACGCGACGTAGAGGGCATCCACACCGTACAGGACCCGCACCTCGGTCCGCTCGCTGGCCGCCGCGCCTTCGTTCGGCTGATACTGCACGAAGTCGGAGGCCACCGGCGCCGAGCGCCAGACCGGATCGGAGAGGTCCCCGTCCACCCGGGGCTCCTCCGTGGTGATGGGCACGGCCTCGAGCACCGGAGGCGCCGCCCGTCGCGCCGAGGCCGCCGAACCGCCCTCCTGGAGACCCTCCTGGGCCGCGAGGGGAGGGACGCAGGAGGCGAGGGCGAGCAGGAGCGCGAGATGGGTGCGGGGCATCGAGGTCTGGGCAGGAGGAGTGGGTCCGGACGACCGTCAGCGTGGGTCCGGGCACATCGTTGGACGGACGCGGACACGGGAAGGTTGCGAGGGCCTACGGGCCGGATCGGCCTCGGGTTTCCTCCTCCCCCTTCTTCCGCGGGCCCTTCCGCCCCAGAATGCCGGTCGTGACGAGCCCCCGATGGAAGGAGGAGCAGTGGCCGCTGGGGAGCGATTCTCCACGGAGGTGTGGCAGGCCGGTCCGCGGTTCTTCAAGGCCCACGGACATGGCAACGACTACCTGGTCTTCGCGCGCGGAGAGGGGTGGCCTGTCACGGGGGCGACCGTCCGCAGGATCTGTGACCGCTTCCGGGGCCCGGGCGCGGACGGCGTGGTGATCGTGGATGCTGCGGTCCGACCCTTCGCGCTGCGCATGTTCAATCCGGACGGCGGCGAGTTCGAGAAGAGCGGCAACGGTCTGCGGGTCACTGCCGCCTGGTTGCATCGGGCGGGGTGGGTGGGAGACGAGCCCTTCGCCGTGGTGGTGGGTGGGGCACGGGTGGAGATGACGGTCCACGGACGCGACGCGCACGGTGCGCTGGACATCAGCGCCGACATGGGCCAGGCGCGCTTCGGAGCGGACGCGGTGGACCTGCAGGAGGATGGGGCGCTCCTCGATCCGGACGGGCGGGAGTTGGACGCCGTCGTGGTCTCGATGGGCAACCCCCACTGTGTCGTGTTCGGGCGTTCCGCGGACGAGCTGGAACTCCTGGGTCGCTGGCTCTCGGCACATCCACGCTTCCGGCACGGCACCAACGTGCAACTCGCCGCCGTGGACGGGGGGCGTCTCGACATCGCCATCTGGGAGCGCGGTGTCGGCCACACGCATTCCTCGGGGACCTCCGCCTGCGCGGCGACGGCCGCGGCGATCCACAGCGGCCGACTTCCCTCCGGACGGCACGCCGTCCACATGGAGGGGGGGGTCTTCGAGGTCAGCGTGGACGAACGCGGGTCGGTCCGCCTGCGCGGTCCGGTCGAGGAGGTGATGGAGGGGACGCTGGCCGACGTGCTGCTGGAGTCGCTGGGTCGGGCGGAAGGCCCCTGACCCGGGCCCGCGTGCGGGCCCGTCCGGTCCTGCCCGCGAAGCGGGTGCTCCGGGGGAAGCTCGGCGCTACGTGCGGACCCGGCTGAACAGGATCAGACCTGCAGCCAGGAACGTGAGGTTGGGCAGCCAGGCCGCCAGCAGGGGGTCGAGTCCCCCGCTCTCGCCCACGGCGCCGGCCATGCGCAGGAAGACCATGTACAGGATGGTCGATGCCAGCGAGATGCCCACGCCGAAGGACGCACCCCCGCGCTTGTAGCTCGTCGCCAGCGGGAGGCCGAACAGGATGATCACGAGCGTGGCCGCGGGGATGGCCAGCTTCTGCTCGCGCTCGACCCGTAGCTCCGTCGGATCGCCACCGGAGCGTTGGATGGTCTCGATCATCTGACCGATCTCCCCGTAGGTCATCTGATCCTTGTCCGGCGGGTCCTCCAGCAGCTTGGTCGGCGGCTCCCCGAACCACTGCGTGCGGTAGTCCTCGAACGCGTAGGCGCGCTCGCCTTCGCTCAGGAAGTGGCGCACGTACCCGTCGTGGAAGGTCCAGCCGCTCTCGTCGGACCAGGTGGCGCGGTCCGCGATCAGGTGGAAGTCCACGCCGCGGCCCTGTGCGGCTTCGCGCTCCAGCGCCACCTGCTGGATGCTCTTCTCCGGCAGCGACAGGCGCTGCACGGTCAGCGTGAAGCCGTTCTCCGTCTGGTACACGAAGTTCGTGCGCCAGTCCTTGCGGACCTCGCGCTCGCGGAAGCGCTCCGCGGCCATCTGTGTGGTACGGGGCACCAGCTCGGTCAGGCCCAGCCCCACCCCCGTGAGCAGCAGTCCCATCAGGACGAGGGGTGCGACGAGCCGATGGAAGGAGATCCCTCCGGCCTTGGCGGCCACCACCTCGTGGTGGGAGGTCATGTTCTGGACGGTGAAGACGGCCGCGATCAGCGCGGCGATCGGGAAGGACCAGAGCATGTACTGCGGGAACTGGAAGACGTACCCGAGCAGCATGTCGGACGGAGGCACCCCCCTCGACATGTACACGTCCACGCGTTCGGTCAGGTCTCCGATGAGGAACAGCATCGGGGCGCCGATCACGAAGGCTCCGAACAGCCGGAGGAAGCTCGTGACGACCAGCCGGTCGAGGATCCTCACGCCGGGCCCTCGCGTCCCGACACCGGATGGCGGAGACGGAGCTTGACGGCGTGCCAGAGGTCGTCCCACCCGCCGCCCCGCATGCTGGCGGTCTCCCGGCCCATGCGGCGCACCAGGAGCAGTGCGAAGGCCCCGAAGATCAGGTTCGGTGCCCACATGGCCCAGAAGGGCGGGACCACTCCGCGATCGGCGAGGTTCTCGCCGCCGATCAGACCGGTCCAGTAGACGCCGAAGATGGCCACGGACGCCGAGATGACCATGCCCACCCCCCCGCGGGGGAAGCGGATCGCGAAGGGCACGCCCAGCAGCACGAACACCAGACATGCGACCGAGATCGCGTACTTCTTGTGGATCTCGACCCAGAAGCGGGCATGGTTGTCTCCCGCGATCTCCCACCGGGCCTTGGAGGTCCGGATGGCCAGGGCCGTACCCCGCGTCATGCCGTCGTCGGGGATCTCCTGCCGGAGCGCGACCGTGCGGGAGACGCTTCCCGCGCCGGCCGAGGGCGGGGGGGCCAGCGAGTCCGCGTCGATCGGCAGCCCCAGGGCCTTGCGCACGGCCGTGGTGGACTCGCGACGGGCCTCCTCGCGGGCCGTCGCACGCTCCGTTTCGTAGTCGGCCGCCTGCTCGCGCAGCATGGCCACCGACATCTCCCGGTCGCTGCGCCCCGCCTCCTCCGCCCCCCGCTCGAGCACGTCTCCCACCCCCCGGAGCGGGATGATCTGCGTGGAGAAGCCCGTCCGCATGAGGCTGCCGGGCCGGTTGTCGTCCGTCTCGACCACCATCCCGTCGTGCAGGGTGAGGTAGAGGTCGGTCCGGGCCTCGTTGAAGGCCATCTCCCCGCGGTCGGCGTAGATGGTGCGGTGGCGGGCCGGCTCCGTGACGTCGAAGATGGTCACGTCGCGCAGCGTATTCGACGCCTGATCGATCTCGGTGGCCTGCAGGTAGTAGGAGGGCGTGCCGCTCTGGGTCCCCGTCTCGATGGCGTTGACGACCTGGTCCTGGAGCTCGAAGGTCGGGCTCTTGTTGGCGATGTCGATCATCAGCTTCTTGAGCCGATGGTTCGCTTCGGGGAGGACTTGATCGTTGAAGTAGAAGGTGGCACCGGTGGCCAGGGCGCCGAGGACCAACATCGGGACCAGCAGCCGCGAGGGGGGCACGCCGCCGGCCCGCATGGCCGTGATCTCACTGGCGGCCGTGAGGTCCGCGAACGTATAGAGGACGGCGATGAGGACGGCCATCGGCAGCGTCAGCGCCACCGTGTGCGGCAGGGACAGCCAGAGGAACTCGCCGACGACCTCCCAGCCCAACCCCTTGCCCACCAACAGATTGAGACGCTGGGCCACCGCGTTGAGGAACAGAAGGCCCGTCAGCGCCCCCAGTGCGAACAGGAAGGGACCCGCGTGGGACCGAGCCAGATAGCGTGTCAGGATGCCCATGTCGTTTCGGTTCGGATCGGACCGGGGCGGCGGGAGCCCGCGCGGCTGGCCCGATCTACCCCGCCCCTGCTCCCCCGATCCCCCCGAGCGCCCCGGCCCGGGAGTTGGACCGTGCGGTGAGCCGGCTCCGAACCGCGCTCGGAGCGCTGGTCCTGGGGCTGGCCGCGACCCCCGCGCTCCTCGCGCAGGCCCCGCCTCCGGATTCCACCGCGCAGCAGGATGTGGGCCTCCAGGTCCGCTTCCGGGGACGGGGGGAGCTGGGCGGCGACTGGACCCGGTTCCGGCCGTGCGAGGCGGCGCTCCAGGTCTCCTGCCAGGCCGGGCTGCTGCCCCGCATCACGCCGGACCTCCAGTTCGGGCTGGAGGCGTCCGGGAGCATCTTCGACCGCTTCTTCGTCGACGTCGACTACGAGCAGGCGCGGGAGTTCTCGGCTGCGAACACGCTCAACCTCTCCTATCGCGGGCGCCCTGGGGAGTTCATCGACCGCATCGAGGTCGGGGACGTCAGCTTCGATCTTCCCGAGTCCCGCTTCCTCACGCAGTCCATCCCGGCCGCCAACCTCGGTATCCGCGCGACCGCGCACGCCGGGCCGGTCTCGTTCCAGACCGTCTTCGCGCAACAGCAGGGCGACGTGGAGAGCACCACCTTCCGGCCCGCCGGCCTGGGCGGGACCGAAGCGTTCGTCCGGCGCGACACCCTCGTGCTCGACGACGCCGACTACGTGTCGGGTCAGTTCTACTTCCTGCTCGATCCGGGGGCACTCGAAGGATATCCGCACGTCGACGTCCTCGCGTTGACCCCGGCCGACGCCCCGGCCGCGCAGGCCCCCGGTTCCGCTCCCATCCAGCTCTATCGCTTCGAGGCCGAGCCCGTCGTACGTCAGCAGGTGGAGGGGTACATCCAGGCGGATGCGGTCGCCGAACGGGCCGGGGACGTGGTGGTGGAGTCGGGGTGGTTCCGCAGCCTCTCTCCGGAGATCGACTACTTCGTGCATCCGAGCGGGCTGTGGGTCGGGCTGCGGCGCCCTCTGCTGCCGGGCGAGATGCTGGCCGTCACGTACATCGCCGCCACCGGGGACACCATCGGCGACTACAACCCCGAGCGCATCTACACGCTCGGCGGTCGCCCCCGCCTGCGCCTGCTGAAGGCGTCGAGCCCCAACCACCAGCCGGGACGCCCCACCTGGGAGCGGGAGATGCGGCAGATCTACCGCATCTCCGCCGCGAGCGACGTCGACCCCGGGACCATTGCGCTGGCGCTGTCGGTCGGCGAGCTGACCGGTGGGCGCACCTTCACACGGGGGAGCGCGGGGGAGTTCTCCTACCTGCGGTTGTTCGGGATCGATTCCCAGTCGCCCGTGGACCAGGTGGACCGCTCCGTCATCTACACGCCGGCCGAGGAGTCCGTGGGGGACGTGCCGGCCGTGCCCGGCACCTATCTCGTCTTCCCGACCCTGCGCCCGTTCGCCCAGCCACCGCCGCTGCCGTCGTTCGGCCTCGACGCCTCGGAGGCCGCCGCGCTGCTCGGGGAGCTCGCCAATCCCGCGATCTACGACGAGCCCGATCCGCTGGAACGCCGGAGCGCAGGGCTGTTCCGCCTCAACCTGGAGTTCACGGTGCGGAGCGAGGGCACCCTCGGGACGTTCTCCCTGGGTGCATTCGGGATCCGCGACGGATCGGAACGGCTCATGCTGGGCGACTACCGTCTGCGGCCCGGTGAGGACTACCTCATCGACTACGACATCGGCACGGTCACGCTCATCGATCCCCAGGCGCTGTTCACGCGCTTTCCCCGCGAGAGCCTGAGCGCAACCTGGGAGCAGAAGTCGCTGTTCGAGATCGCTCCCACCACGATCCTGGGCCTGGGGGTGGACTACCGGGTGGGGGAGCGCGGCCGCATCAGCCTGCTGGGGATGTACCAGTTCGAGCGTGAGCTCGTCCGGCGCCCCCAGCTGGGGGTCGAGTCCTCGGCGGTGTGGCTGGGCGGGGTCAGCGCCGACTTCACGCTGGCGGCACCCTGGCTGGACCGCGCGCTCGCTCGTCTGCCGGCGACGCCCTCCCGGCCCTCGTCGCTGCGGGTGAGCGGAGAGGTCGCGCTCTCGTTGCCCGACCCCAACACGCAACGCGACGTCTTCCTCGACGACTTCGACACGTCCAACGAGTTGCCGCTGCCCCGGTTCGCGTCCCTGTGGCGGCTGGGGAGCGCGCCGGCCGTCCGCGACGGTGCGGAAGCCGAGCTTCCGGTCATGCTCGGCGCCGAGGAGACCGCGCCTCTCGTCTGGCAGCACACCTGGCGCACGCCTCAACCGGGAGGCGATACGGCGAGCGTCTTCGAAGGATTCCTCCCGCAGGAGATCGATCAGCAGCTCACGGTGCTCGGCAGCCCCACCCGCGAGAGCACGCTGCGCATCGCGTTCGGGGCCGGCGACACGCGCCCCTACGGCGAGCCGCGCTGGCGCTCGTTGACCACGTCGCTCTCACCCACGGGTGTGGACCTCTCCCGCAGCGAGTACCTGGAGTTCTACGTCGCGGACGGCGACTCCCTCACGCTCATCGTGGATCTGGGCGTGGTATCCGAGGACGCGATGTTCGTCGATTCGCTCGGCCTGACGAGCGGCGTCAAGCCGAATGGGACGTTGTGGGGTCTGGGCCGGCTGGACCAGGAGGCGGATCCCGCCCGCGGCGAGATCTGGTCCGATGCGCTCGACCGGTTCGGCGTATGGGGGGAGGGATGTCGCGATCAGCGGGGTGCCGTCTACCGCGTCGGCGATCCGGACGCGGTCTGCACGGCCGGGAACGGGCGGGTCGACACGGAGGACCTGGACGGCGACGGGAACCTGGACACGCTCGAGCGCTTCGTGCGCTACGTGGTGCCGCTCGACGACACCTCACCCTGGCTGGTCCGCTCACGCAGCGAGACGGGGACCGCCTTCCGCCTGTATCGGATCCCGCTGCGCACCGAAGCGGCCATCAATCCGGCCGGCCTCTTCACGGAGGCGGATTGGCGGGGTGTGAAACAGGTGCGTCTCACCCTGGCCGGCACCCGACCGCAGCCCTTGATCCTGGCAAGGCCGCGGATCGTGGGCTCGCGCTGGGTCAAGCGCGGCCTCGAGGGCGTGCTGGACGGGTTGGCGGGAGACGCGCTCACGGCGGGCGGGGCCGTGGAGGTGGCCGCGGCCAGCCGCGTCTCCGACGGCGACGCCTATCAGCCTCCGCCCGGGGTCCTGGAACAACTCGACGATCCCACGACGGGGCTGAGCGGACAGGGCGTGGAGTTCGCCGAGCGCTCGCTCAGCCTCCGCTACGAGGGCATCGCCAGCGGCAGCCGCGCCGAGGTGGTCCAGCGCTTCCCGCAGCGTCCCCGCAACTTCTTCGTCTACCGGCAGGCGCGCTTGTGGGCGTTGGCGCGCCGCGGCGATTGGGGTTCCGAACGTCCGACCTCGCTCTTCGTGAAGATCGGTTCGGACGCGGACAACTTCTATCTCTACCGGACACGACTTCCGGGGCCGGCGACCGGCGCGGTGCAGCCCTCCGACTGGCTCCCCGAGCTGGTGATCGACTTCGAGCAGTGGATCGCGCTGCGCCAACAGGCCGAGGCATTCCTGATCGCGAACCCCGGCGCGGTGACGGGTGAGCCCCTCGAGTTCTGGAGCGCCGATTCCACCTACGCGGTCGTCCTGCAGGACCGGGCCCGCGCGCCCGTCCTGGCCGCCGTGCGCGAATTGTCCCTCGGCGTGTGGAACCAAGGAGGCGCGGCCACGAGTGGAGAGGTCTGGTTCAACGAGCTGAGGCTCTCCAGGGCGGTGCGCACACCCGGTCTGGCTTCGCACGTGGATGTCGCTCTGGACGGGGGCGGGGTCTTCGAGACCCACCTCACGATCTCGAACCGCAACCCCTACTTCCGTCAGCTGCGCGACGAGCCCGAGTACTTCAATCGGACCACGCTGGCGCTCCGCACGACACTCCGCCTGGACCGCTTCGTGCCGGAGCGCTGGGGTGTGGACGTACCGCTCTCGGTGACCCACACCCGCTCGGGGGATGATCCCCGCTTCCTGGGTGGAACCGACCTGCGCACCGATCAGCTGAGCGGGCTGCGCCGCCCGGCGGACGGGAGCACCCGCGTCGGGGTCTCCTTCCGCAAGACGACACCCCTGGAGGGCGATCCATGGTACGGGCCCGTGGTCGAGGGCCTGGAGGCCAGCGTGGGGTTGACGACGTCGGACCTGACGACCGTCACCACCGCCACCAGCGGCCACGCGTTCGACGCGCGGATCGCCTTCCGCGCGCAACCCGACGCACGCCAGGTCCCCGTGCTCCCGTCCTTCCTGGAGGGTGTGGCGCATACACTGCTTCCGGACGCCTGGGCGGAGGCCCTCGCGGAGGCGGACGTCCGGTGGTCGCCGGAGCGCCTCCTGATCAGCACGGCCTACGAGGGCGACGAGAACCGCATCCGCCGCTTCGACCAGGTCCTCGAGCTCTCGCAGGACTCGCTGCAGTCCTCCACCCTCGCCCCGCGCTCCCGGCTGGAGACCCGCGCCGACGTGGGCTTCCGGCCGTTCCCCTCGCTCCGGGTGGGCGCGGACTGGACAACGGGACGCGACCTCCTCGATCCGGCGGATGTCGTCGGCGAGGCCGCCGTCCAGGCCCTGCTGGCGGAAGAGCGGTCCCGCATGCTGGGCGTCGACCTGGGTTGGGAGACGAATCGACAGCTGAGCACGCGCTTCTCGTTCGACCCGCAGGTCGCGGGGTGGTTGCGGACCGCCGTCGACTACAGCACCACGTACGGGTCCTACCAGGACGCGAATCTCGTGCGCCGCGCGTCCGGTTCAGGGCAGGCGCTCGGCCTGCAGCGCAACGTCGACGGGCGCCGCTTCGTGCAGGCGCGCGCCGAGTTGGATCCGGGCCGGTTGGTGGCCGAGCTGGGAGAGGGGCGCGACGGCTCGGGAATCTGGATCCGCCGCGCGTTGCAGGCACTGAGCCCGTTCGCGGTGTCCTGGCAGGATGGGATCAACGTGCGCCTGAACCGACAGGAGGTCGATCCGGGGCTCGCCTACCAGCTCGGGTGGATCGGGCTGGACGGCTATCGCTTCCTCGCGGGGGACACGGCTGCGTTCCTCGCGGACCGCTCCGTGTGGACGGTCGGAGGCGGGATGCAGCTGCCGGCCTCCCTCTCGCTGGCCGTGGATTTCCAGCGCGCGCTGGTCTCCACGTTCGACACGCGCTCCGATCGCGCGCGGGAGGACCTGACCTGGCCCAACGTGCGTCTCTCCTTCAGCGACCTGCCCGTGCCGGAGCAGGCCCGCCCGCTCCTGCGTCGGGTCACGGTGTCCGGCGGCTGGGTGCGGCGCGTGAGCGATCGTCGGTTCGGCGGTGCATCGGAGCAGCGACGGCGCGTCGAGGAGATCCGTGTGCCCCTGGACGCATCCGTCGCCTGGGCCGGCATCCTCAACACCACCTACCGCGGCGCCTTCGACGACGGCAACGGCACCGACCCGACCGGGCGCACCGACCGGGGCGGACAGTTGCACAGCCTCGCCCTCACGTCCTCGTTCCTGCCGCCGTGGGGGTTGGCCGACCGGCTGATCCGGCCGGTCTCCGTGTCCTTGCGCGCCACCTACACGCGGCAGGAGGAGTGCCGCATCGTGGTCGGGGGGGACGATTGCGTCCCGTTCGTGGATCAGCTCAACCGCTCGCTGTCGCTCACGCTCGACTCGTCGGTGCAGGACATGGACCTCGGGCTCGAGTTCGCCTACGTCGATCGCCGCTCCTTCGTCGGTCAGCGCTCGGGCTCCACCCAGTTCCAGCTCATCCTCTTCGGCCAGTTCCAGGCCCAGGCCCGCCTCTTCGCGGACGAGGGCCGGTAGCCTCTCGGCCGGTCTCCGTCGGCGACCGCTCTCCCCGCCTCCGCCGACTGGCCTCCCACCCGGCCTCTGCCGACCGCCTGTCGCCCCGCCTCCGCCGACTGGCCTCCCACCCGGCCTCTGCCGACCCCCTGTCTCCCCGCCTCCGCCGACCGGCTTCCCACCCGGCCTCTGCCGACCCCCTGTCGCCCCGCCTCCGCCGACCGGGGTGGTCGTGGGTGCGGCCCACCGACCCATGGGCGCGCCCCAGGCGTCGGGCGAACCTGCTCCATGGGCGAGCACGAGATCGAGTCGGTACGGCGGATGGTGGTCTTCCTGCTGGCGCTGGGCGCGTTGCGCCTCGCGTGGGCCTTCACTCCGTCGGCCCCTCCGCTCCTGGCCGGAGCGCCCGTCGTGGGCGATTCGCTGCTGGACGCCACCACCGCCGCCCTCGACGAGCGGACGCGCCGCACGCGGCCTCTGGAGGCGGGGGAGCGGATCGACCTGAACGGGGCAGGGGAGGAGGAGCTCGATCGTCTCCCCCGGGTCGGCCCCGCCCTCGCACGCGCGATCGTCGCCGAGCGCGAGCGCGGAGGCCCCTTCACCGGCATGGAAGACCTGACCCGGGTGCGGGGCATCGGAGCCGCCACGGCCGAGCGGCTGGCTCCGCTGCTGGAGATCCAGGGCGGGCCGGCGCCCACCGCGGGCTCGCGACCTCCGGTACCGCCGGACCCGGTCCTCTCCCTGGGTGGGGCCACCCCGGAGGACCTGCAGCGGCTGCCGGGGGTCGGCCCCGCGCTGGCCGCCCGCATCGTCGAGGTCCGGGCACGCCGGGGCGGGTTCGAGCGGGTGGAGGATCTCCTCGAGGTGCCCGGGATCGGGCCGGTCACCCTCGAGCGGCTCCGGGGCCGGGTACGGGTGCCGTGACCGACCCTTTCTGCCCGTCCACCGGCACCTTTGTTGCCGCACCCCGGGCCGCCGCCGCGCCTCCGGGAAGCCCTCGGGGGGACCGAGGCCGTGGACCCGCAGATGGCATCCTTTGTGCTGTGGGAGGGGCGCTACACCCACCCACCACGGTGCGTAGGGAGCGGATGGCGACCAAAGTCGCGGCCGACCGACTGGGCGATCTCCTGGTCCAGGAAGGCCTCATCACCAACGAGCAGCTGAGCGAGGCCGTACGGGAGGCCCGGGCGGGGAAGACCCGCGTCGGCTTCCAGTTGGTCAAGCTCGGCTTTGTGGAGGAGCTCGCCCTCACCCGCGTCCTGGCCAAGCAGCACCGCGTTCCCGCCGTCGACCTCAGCAAGATCGAGCTCGACGAGAAGGTCCTCCGGGTCATCCCCTCCGACATCGCCGTCAAGCACCTCGTGCTGCCGCTCCGCCGCGTGGGGCGCCGGCTCACGGTCGCGATGGTCGATCCCTCGGACCTGGGCGCCATCGACGACCTGAAGTTCATCACCCGCTCCGAGATCGAGCCGGTGATCGTCGGGGAGTTCACCCTGCGGGGGATCCTCGAGCGCTACTACGAAGCCGCCGACGACCAGATGGTCACCCTCCTCTCGGACTTCATCGACGAAGACGAGCTGGAGTTCGTGGAGGACGGGGAGGACGACGAGGTCTCCGTCGCGGCCCTCCAGGCCCAGGTCGAGCAGGCCCCCGTCGTGAAGTTCATCAACGGCCTCCTGACGGACGCCGTGATGAAGGGGGTATCCGACATCCACATCGAGCCGTACGAGAAGGAGATCCGGGTCCGCTACCGGATCGACGGCTCGCTCCAGGAGGTCATGAAGCCGCCGATGAAGATGAAGGCGGCGCTGACCTCCCGCATCAAGATCCTCTCCGACCTCAACATCGCGGAGCGCCGCGTGCCGCAGGACGGCCGCATCAAGCTCCGCATGAAGAACAAGGTCGTCGACTTCCGCGTGTCCACGTTGCCGGTGATCTTCGGCGAGAAGATCGTGCTGCGTATCCTGGACAAGGGGAACCTGACCTTCGACCTGTCGAAGTTCGGGTTCGAGCCCAAGGCGGAACGGGACTTCATGACCGCCATCGCCAACCCGTACGGGATGGTGCTGGTGACCGGGCCTACGGGCTCCGGGAAGACCACCACGCTCTACTCGGCGCTCTCCAAGGTGAGCACCGAGGAAGTCAACATCATGACGGCCGAGGACCCGGTCGAGTACAACCTCCACGGGATCAACCAGGTCCAGGTCCGCTCGGAGATTGGGCTCGATTTCGCGGCGGCCCTGAAGGCCTTCCTCCGTCAGGACCCCAACATCATCATGGTCGGTGAGATCCGCGACCTGGAGACCGGCGGGATCGCCATCAAGGCGGCGCTCACAGGCCATCTGGTGCTGTCCACCCTCCACACCAACGACGCGCCGTCCACGGTCACCCGCCTCATCGACATGGGGCTCGAGCCCTTCAACGTGGCGGCGGCGCTCAACCTGGTGACGGCCCAGCGGCTGGTCCGCCGGATCTGCAGCAAGTGCAAGGTGGAGGCGACCTATACCGAGGACGAGCTGCGGGCCGCGCAGCTGCCCGACGACTTCATCCAACGCGTCACCCTGTACAAGGGCGAAGGCTGCGACGAATGTGGGGGGAGCGGGTACCGGGGTCGGCAGGGCCTCTACGAGGTCATGGCCGTCACGTCGGCCGTTCGCAAGTTGATCATGCAGGCCGTGGGGACCGACGAGCTGCGCGAGGCTGCGGTGTCGGAGGGCATGCTCACGCTCCGCATGGATGGCCTGAAGAAGCTCGAGCGCGGCGTCACCACGCTCGACGAGATCGTCAAAGAGACCGCAGCGGCGAACTGACGTCGCATCATCCGTCCACCGACGCCACCGAGATCATGGAATCGACCGCGCCGATGCCCCAGGGTGCTCCCCCGCCGAGGAACGACCTCAGCCTGCGGATCCTCCTGGAGGAGTTGATCCGTCGCAAGGGCTCCGACCTGCACATCACCGTCGGAGAGCGGCCGATGATCCGGGTGGACGGCGCGCTCGTCCGCTCCTCCGTCGACCACGTCCTGACGCCCAAGGACACCCTGCAGCTCGCCTACTCGATCCTCACGGAAGCCCAGAAGAAGCGCTTCGAGACCGAAGACGAGTTGGACTTCTCCTTCGGCGTCCAGAACCTGTCGCGCTTCCGCGGCAACTGCTACAAGCAGCGCGGGTGTGTGGCGCTCGCGATCCGGCAGATCCCGTACGAGATCCATTCGCTGGAGAAGCTGGGTCTGCCCGGCGTGGCCAACAAGTTCGCGGAGAAGCCGCGTGGCCTGGTGCTGGTGACGGGGCCCACGGGCTCCGGCAAGTCCACGACCCTCGCCGCGATGCTCGACAAGATCAACCGCGAGCGGAAGGGCCACATCATCACCATCGAGGATCCGATCGAGTTCATCCACCGCCACCAGAACTGCGTGGTGAACCAGCGTGAGGTCGGCACCGACACCCAGAGCTTCGCGGCGGGCCTCAAGTACGCGCTGCGCCAGGATCCCGACGTCATCCTGATCGGCGAGATGCGGGACCTGGAGACCATCTCGGCGGCGTTGACGATCGCCGAGACGGGTCACCTGGTCCTGGCCACGCTGCACACCAACTCCGCGGCCGAGTCCATCAACCGCATCATCGACGCCTTCCCGGGTCATCAGCAGCCACAGATCCGGGCCCAGCTGGCCTTCGTTCTGGAAGGCGTGGTCACCCAGACCCTGCTGCCGCGGGCGCGGGGCACGGGACGGGTCATCGCCACCGAGGTCATGGTATGCACGCCCGCCGTGCGTGCGTGTATCCGCGACGAGAAGGTGCACCAGATCTATTCGCTGCTGCAGGCCGGGAAGAAGCACGGCATGCAGACCATGAACGACGCGCTCGCCTATCTCTACATGAAGGGCGATGCGTCGCTGGACGAGATCCTCAAGCGGTCTCCCGACCCGAACGAGCTCCTGCGGGCGGTGGGTGAGCCCGTCCCCTCGGGCCTGGACTGACCAGGCCCCTGAACCGGAATCCGTAGAGCCATGGCGAAGTTCGCGTACAGTGCCCGACCCGTGACCGGCGGGGACATCCAGACCGGCGAGATCGAGCTGCCGACGCGTGAGGAGGTGATGGCCTACCTCCACAAGCAGAAGATGATCCCGGTCTCCGTCCGCGAGGCGGAGAAGCAGTTCCAGCTCAAGTTCGGCACGGGCGTCAAGACGCGTGACATCGTGATCTTCACGCGTCAGTTCGCGACCATGATCAACTCCGGGCTTCCGCTGGTGCAGAGCCTGGACATCCTGGCCGAGCAGACCGAGAACCAGACCCTGCGCAAGACCATCAAGGACGTCCTCTACGACGTGGAGTCCGGCCACACGTTGGCCGACGCCATGCGCAAGCATCCCCGGATCTTCAGCGACCTGTTCGTCAACATGGTCGCGGCCGGTGAGGCCGGTGGTATCCTGGATACCATCCTCCTGCGCCTGGCGACCTTCCTCGAGAAGAACGACGCCCTCATCCGCAAGATCAAGGGCGCCATGGTCTATCCCGGCGTCATCATGGGTGTGGCGGCCTCTGCCGTCGCGATCCTGCTGATCTTCGTCATCCCCACCTTCCAGAACATGTTCTCGGCGGCGGGGATCCCGCTGCCGCTGCCGACGCAGATCGTCATCAACATGTCCTCCTTCCTGAAGGGGTACTGGTGGGCCGTGGGCGCCGGCATGGCCGGGGCGGTCTTTGCGATCCGACAGATCTACCGCACCGACGACGGGCGCCTCGCGATCGACAAGCTGATCCTGCGCATCCCCATCCTGGGTGACGTGCAGCGCAAGGCGGCCGTGGCGCGCTTCACCCGCACGCTCGGCACGCTGGTCAGCTCCGGCGTGTCGATCCTGGAGGGGCTGGAGATCACGGCCAAGACGTCCGGCAACCGCGTCATCCACGACGCGGTCATGGGGTCGCGGGCCTCGATCGCCGGCGGTGAGACCATCGCGGGCCCGCTCAAGGAATCGGGTGTGTTCCCGCCGATGGTGGTGCAGATGATCAACGTGGGTGAGCAGACCGGCGGCCTGGACGAGATGCTCACCAAGATCGCCGACTTCTACGACGAGGAGGTGGACGCCGCGGTCGAAGTGCTGCTCTCCGCCATGGAGCCCATCATGATCGTGGTGCTGGGCGTGGTGGTGGGCGGCATGATCGTGGCCATGTACCTCCCCATCTTCGACATGATCAACGCGGTGGGCTGACGTCCGCCGCGTCCGCAGGGACGCGCTTCGCTCCAAGCGCAGAGGGGGCTCGTCGCGTCGCACGCGGCGGCCCCCTCGAATCGTAGGAGCCGGTAGGCCGGGTGTGGGGACGGGCCCGGTCGTTTGTGCCGGTTCGTCGGGGTTCCCTGGAGCCCCTGCGCGGGGTCGCTCGCCGTTCCGGTGGCGTTCGTACGGTGGCTCGCTGCGCGGATGCGGGGCGTCGGGATGCTCGCGTTTGCCCGTTGCCGGGTGCCCCGCATCCGAGCCCCCGCGCCGGGGCTCCAGGGAACCCCGACGAACCAGACCAGCGGGACGGGCGGCCGGCCGTTGGCCGGCCTGCGTCCCTGGGGGTCGAGGGGGCAGCGGCGTGCTCCGGCTCCTCGTGGGGCTGGGTCAGGCGGGGGAGGTCTGATGCTCCGGCGTGTGGCGTGGCATGGCCCACACTGGTCTGACCGTCACTCCGCAGATCCCCCAAAGGTCTGACGGGGGTGGGCATCCTCGGCCCCCGGCGCGGGGGCTCGGATGCGGGGCCCGGGCTGTGGCGCGTCGGGCAGGCAGCCGCCCCGCATCCGCGCAGCGAGCCACCGAACGCAAACGCACCGGCACGGCGAGCGACCCCGCGAAGGGGGCCGAGGATGCCCACCCCCGTGGCACCACCGGCTCGCCTCCCTCCAGATTCCCCCGTCGTGCCGCACGAGGAGGAACGCAGTGCTCTACATGGTGGTCGAGGACTTCCGGGATGGGAACGCCGCAGCGGTCTACCGGCGGGTCCAGGTGCAGGGACGGGCGCTTCCCGACGGCCTGCGCTACGTCGCGAGCTGGGTGCGGACCGATCTCGCCCGCTGTTGGCAGGTGATGGAGTGTGACGACCTCGCGCTGCTCGAGCAGTGGATGCAGCAGTGGTCGGATTTGGTCGAGTTCGAGATCGTCAGGGTGCTGACGTCCACGGACGCGGCGGACGCGGCGGCCGCGGCGCTGGGGACGGCGTGAGGGTCGGCTTGCAGGCGTGGGGGTCGGAGGGGGACATCCGACCGTTCCTGGCCCTTGCGGCTGCGCTGCGGCGCGCCGGGCACGACCCTTCGCTGGTGGTCACGGACCTCGACGACCGCCGGTACGATGCGGTGGCCGCTGCGCTCGATGTCCCCATCCGTACGGTAGCGACCCCGGTGGCGTCGCCGGAGGCGCTCTCGGAGATCGGACAGCGGCTCCTGAAGGCCCGGAATGCCTTCGAGCAGGGGAAGCTGATCCGCCGCCGGCTCTTCGAGCCGGCCCTCGACGAGATGGCCGCGGCGTCCCACGCGCTCTGTCGGGACAGCGACGTCGTGGTCGGCCACTTCTTCCTCCATCCCCTCCGCTCCATCGCGAAGGCGGAGGGGGTACCCGAGGTGAGCGTCACGTTGTCGGGGGACATGATCCCGTCCGCATCCTATCCGCCGACCGGGCTCCCCGCCCTGGGCGTGTGGGGCAACCGCTTCTGGTGGTGGTTGGCTCGGCAGGCGCTCCGGATGGAGTTCCTCCCGCCGGTCAACGTCCATCGCGCCCGGCTCGGTCTGCGGCCGCTCACGTCGATGACGGATGCCTGGCACTCCCGTCTGCTGGACCTCGTGGCCGTGAGCCCGTCGCTCGTCCCGCCCGCGGCGGACTGGGACCCGCGGCATCGCGTGACCGGCTTCTTCTCCCTGCCGGAGGCTGCCGACGTGGAGGCGCTTCCCGAGCCCGTCGAGCGGTTCCTGGATGCGGGTCCGCCTCCGGTGTTCATGGGATTCGGTAGCCTTGCGCCACCGACGCCGGCGGGCCGGCGCGAGACGGCCGGCATCCTCATCGCCGCCGCGCGGCGGGCCGGCGTACGCGCCATCCTGCAGAACCTCGACGCGGAGGATGCGCAGGGCGCCGACGATATACTGCACGTGGGCCGCGTCGCGCACACGCGGCTGTTTCCGCGCTGCGCCGCAGTGGTCCACCATGGCGGCGCAGGCACCACCCAGACCACCGTGCACGCGGGCGTGCCCTCCGTCGTGGTTCCTCACATCTCCGACCAGTTCGCGTGGGGCGCGCTCCTCCAGCGGGCCGGCGTCGGAGCGCGCCCCTTGCCGCGCACGCGCCTCCGCCCGGATCCCCTCGCGGCCCGCATCCGCTGGGTGCTGGGCGCCGACATGCACCAACGTGCCCGACAGCTCGCTACCGCCGTCGCCGCCGAGGACGGCCCCACCACCGCCGTCCGGCTCCTGGAAGGCGTGGTCGCCCCGCACGGTCGATCGACCTCTCCCTGACGGACGCGCCCGACCCCCGTGGCACCCTGCCGCCGCCTCAGAACCCGAACCCGACGCCTGCGTAGATCCCGGTACGTTCGGCGCTCCGGACCACGGAGAGCGAGAGCGCATTGGCGCGATCCAGGAACGCGAGCCACACGCCACCGCCCCGGCCCTGGTGCCACCCGCCCGGGGACGCACCGTCGACCCAGACGCGGCCCACGTCCCAGATGCCATAGATGCCGATCTCGGCAGGCAGGATGACGTCGACCTGAGCGACGGGCTGTCGGAGCTCCAGGTTGGCGTACAGCGCCCGGTCCCCGGCAAAGCGGTCCGACGGGAGCCCGCGAAGGTTTCTACCGCCTCCGAGTCGCGCCGCGTCCTGGAACGGGAAGTGCCCGTGTACCGTGTGGAGGCCGACGCGGACGCTCAACGCGGGTAGGCGGGACCCCGCGGCAGTGGGCTGCAGCGCCGCCCGTGCGATGGCCTGCACGGAGGCGTAGGACTCCTGCACATCCCCGACGCGCGGTCGCAGGCGGCCATCGACAGAGAGGGCCAGACCCGGACCCGACGTGGGATCGTCCAGGAGCGACACATCGACGGCCGCGTGCAGCCCGGCCGAGAGGAAGCTGCCAGCGCCGTAAACGGTATCCGCGATCTGGTTGAACAGCCGGGGCCCATCGTCGGCCTCGGCGGAGGTGTACCGGATGAACGGTCCGGCCCGCACCGTCGCGCGCATTCCGAGGGGGTGCACGATCCGGGCCTCCATGCCTCCCTCGTTCACCTCCACCTTGTAGAAGGCGCTGGCCTGGTCGGCCGTGGTCGCGTTGCCGAGCCCATAGTGCCGGAGGACGTCGATTCCGGATGCGCGGGCCTCCAACTCGAGCACGGAGCGGGAATTCTCGCGCCGCAGATCCGCCGTCGCCTCCACCAGCCCCCATCCGTCGCCGAGCGCGATCGCACCGCGCACCCAGATGTCGGAGGCGTAGGGATCCTTTCGGAAGCCATAGCGCGTCCGCTGCACGCCGCCTCCGAGGAGCAGCCCGAAGTCCGGCCCTGCGCGCACGAACGGTCGCGGGCGAATCCACCGTCCCCAGTCGCGGGGCGGATAGCGGGCGGTGTCGGACCCGATCCATTCGGGATAGGAGCGCCGGTCCAGGCGCGTCGCCGGACCGGCCACGAGCGCGCTCTCGTTTCCCGCGTCGTACAGCGTCACACCACCCGCCGCGCTGGAGTCGGTCAGGACGTCGCGCCCCCGACCGCCGATCACGCGTAGCCGGATCGGGGCACGGCCGCCCCCGCGTATGATGGCGCGGTCGTCGCCGCCCCAGAGCGCGACGCGGATCTCCTCCGTCTCGCGTGCGTCGAAGCGCCTCTCGAACCAGGGTGCGGAGAAGCCCTCGGCAGTGATGCGCACCGTCACGAACCGGTCGTCCAAGCGCTCGATCTCGAGCGCCTCGTCGGCATCCGTGGCGTGGACCTCCACCTCCTCGGCCAGCAGCGTGTAGTAGCGCTCCACCTCGTCCACGAGACCGTCGCGCCGAGCCTGGAGCTCGGCCGTGAGCCGGCTGCCGCCGACCGCGTACAGCTCGGGGGGGAGCCGTCGGACCGCATCCACCAGCACGGAATCGCTCAGGCGCTCCTGCACCCACTGCGCCGCGTCCCGCCAACCGGCCCGATCCACGCCCGCCAGGAAGCGACGATCGACCTCGCGCGCGTGCCAGTTCAGGTTGAGCGGTCGATCGAACTCCGCCTCGAAGCTGGTGAGCTGCGGGTAGTACCGCTTGGCCACGCTCAACGCGAGGCCGTCGAGCTTGACGAATGCCTCGTCGTGGTCGCGGGAGATGGGCTGCCAGTAGCGTACGGGCCCCGACTCGTCGAGCAGCGCCCAGCGCCAATTGTCGCGGTGTCGGTCGCGGTCGCCGATCAGGATGTCCACCAGGCGCGCGACCAGGAAGCCGCGGACGTCGACCTGGTCGGCCGGACCGTCCTGGATGCGTTCGAAGAGACGCTCGGGCGAGATGACCCGCAGCGCGACCCCGAATCCGCCGCGGCCTTCGTCGTCCGCTTCGTCGGGGCGCTCCTCGATCCATCCGAGCACCCCGGCGAAGGCGCTGCGGAACTCTCCGAGGCGGACATCGTCCGGCATGACGACCAGGCGAGGGGTTGCGTGCAGGACCCGGGTGCGCTCGAGGAGGGGCGCCACCACCAGGGCGCCGGCCGGATGGGAGGCGCTCGCGCCGTCCTGCAGGATATCGGCGACCAGCGTGCCCTGCAGATCGGGACGCAGACGCGCGGCCGGAGTCTTGAAGACGCTGCGGAACTGGTAGGTACGGCCGTCGCGGCCCTGGAGGCGCAGGGAGGTCGTCTGGCTGCCCACGTGGCTCCGCTCGGGGTCCAGGCCGCCCGCGAACGTCGCCAGATCGAGCACAGGCACCCGGACCGGCGTGGTCCACAGGTCGCGGTAGTGATCGCCCAGCATCCAGCGCCGGAAGGTGCCTCCGGCATAGCGCGCACCGGGCGTCGCCACCACGGTATCGCCCGGGGCACCGGGTGTGCGGGGCAGGTCCGTCTGTGCGTCCATGCGGCCCGGGCGCAGCAGCGCGGCCCACGCGAGGGCCCAGGGCCAGAGCGCCAGCGCTCGCCGTCGCCACGCGTGCGTCATCGTTGGAAGCCCAGCCCCACGTAGTACCGCGTCGATTCCCGCGACCGGGCCAGCGTGGTGCTCAGCGTGTAGTCGGGGCTCACCAGGGATGCCCACAGCCCACCGCCGTACGAGGCGTGCCAGCGCGCCCCTCCCTCCACCCGGCCCGTCTCCGCGAAGGCGCTGACCCCGAGCGTGCCGGGGAAGAGGAGGAAGATCGGGACCAGCGGTGTGCGCAGCTCGAGGCCCACCAACTGCGTGTCATCGCCGAGGAAGCGATCCTGGCGGAAACCGCGAAGCGAGCGCTGTCCGCCGAGCGTGGGCCGGTCGAACCACGGCGCCGGGCCCGAGAGGGTCGCGAGCTGCAGATACGCTGTGCCCACCAACGGTCCGGCCGCAGCGGTCCCGGTGACCTCGCCCGTGACCCGCAGGTAGCCGTCGGTGACGTCCAGCGCGGACGGAGTGGCCTCGCCTGCGATCCGGACCGTGTAGCCGTGGCGCGGAGCGAGCGGGTGGTCGCGGCCGTCCACCTCGATGCGGGCCCGCAGGCCCACCTGTGCGGTGGTGCCGAAGCCGTAGGGCTCGTCGCGCTGGACGAGCCGGGGCTCGTCCGACCGGATCGGCGACGAGTGGCGGGCGCCGATCCCGACCTCCACCGACGCGCGTTCCCGCCGCCGCCAACGGAGGCCGGTGAACACCGCGGCGGTGCGCCGATCCGCGCGGTGGAACTCCGCATCACCGGTCAGCAGCGACGCGTTGCCCGTCCCGTGCCAGTAGCGGATCTCGCGACTCGCGGCGTCCACCGTGGTCACCCACTCGCGCGTGCCGTGGGTGCTCAGGTTCATCCGCCACGTGGCACCCGCCTGGAATCCGAAATTCACGGGGTTCAACACGGTCTGGAGCTCGAGCCGGTGCGCCCACGGAAAGCGGCGGAAGCCGTAGCGACTCCACAGGAGCGTCTGCCCCAGGTACGCCCCCACGTCGCGGTTCGCACCGAGGCGCGGGTAGAGCAGGGTCCGTTGTCCCCAGTCACGGGCCCGTGCCTGGTGGGTGGCGCTCTCGGTATCGTCGGGCTCGTCGTAGTCGGCTTCCTGCACGTGCGTGCGCTCGGCGCGCTCGAAGCGGTTGTCGCCCCGGTGGTCGTAGAACGCGACGCCCGACCCCGACGTTTCGTCCCTGAAGGCGTCGTCGCCCCCACCCCCGATCACGCGGATCGCGATGGGCCCGTCCGGCGCACCGTCCACCTCCACGAGGTCGTCGTCTCCCTGCAGGTAGAGTCGGATCTCCCGCGTCTCGGTCGGCCGGAACGTGCGCTCGAAGTGCCAGGTGGCGTCGGAACCCTCCCGCCTGCGTGCGCGCGCGCGCACCGAGCCGTCCGCGAGGCGCGCAACCTCGATCCGCTCCGGCTCGTCCGTGAGGAACACGTCGACCCACCCGGCCAGGATCGCGTAGTACGCCCGGGCCGCGTCCGGGAGAGCGTCGCGCCGACTGCGCAGAGCCTGGCGCAGCGCGTCACCGGCGGCGGCTTCGAAAGCGGGAGGGAGGCGCGCGACCGCGGCGTCGAGGACGGGATCGGCCAGGGTCGCCTGCAGATCGGCGACCTCGGCTTCCCACGCGGCCCACGACAGGCCGGACAGCAGCCGACGATCGAGGGCGCGTCCGTTCCAGACGGTGCCGAACACGGACGTGTACTCCGGCCCGAAGCCGACGTATTGAGGGATCACGCGTCGGACCAGGCTCCAGACCACACCGTCGATGGCATTGAGCGCCCAGTCGCGATCGCGGGGGATCGGGTACCAGCGCGTGACGCCCCCGGACTCCGCGAACGCCGCCCAGCGCCACTGGTCGGGATGACGGTCCCAGTCCCCGACGAAGAGATCGAGCAGGCGAGCCCGCAGGAAGGCCGATGCGTCCACCCGCTGCTCCGGCTCCTCTTCGAGTCGCTCCAGGAACGTCGGCGTCGACACCACGCGCTCCGCGCCCGCGAAGGCAGGTTCACCGTCCTGGCCCTCGTCCGGACGCACCTCGATCCAGCCGACCATCCCGGCGAAGTCCCGCTGGAACTCGCCCAGCCGGGGGCTGTCGGGCATCACCACCAGGCGCGGATCGGCGTGCAGCACGCCCGCCGCGTCCAGCAGGGGGGCCACCACCATCGCCGACAGGGGGAACAGGGCTCCGATCTGATCCTGCAGCACGGTGGCCGCCAGGGTGTTGCGCAGCTGCGGATCGAGGCCCTGCGTGGCGTCCTTCTCGATGGAGCGGAAGGTGTAGACGGGTCCGTCCGCCGACTGGAGCCGGAGCGAGCGGGTCTGCAGACCGCCACCGCGACGGATCGGAGTGAGGCCGCCGGCGAAGGTGTCGAGGTCGAGCGGGGCCGCTTCCACCGGTACGGACCAGAGCCGCCGGTTCAGATCACCCAGCACGAACCGGTGGACGGGTCCCGCCGAATAGTCGGTGAGCCGCACCCGGACGGTGTCAGGAGGCGATTGCGCGTATGCCACGGGCGGCGCAGCGCCGGCGGCCAGCAGGATCAGGGTCGGGAGGTGACGGAGGGAGCGCATCGAGGGAGGATGGCGTGCCGGGCCCCGTCTGGCGAGCCGAGCGGTCCTGCCGGTCCGGCGCACGCCGCGCCTCCGGCTCCGGATGCCGCCCGCCGTCACCGGCGGGTCAGAAGCGCGCGTTCACGAGCGGCAGGTACCGGAAGCGTGCGTTGTCGGCGCGATTCAGCAGCCCGATCTGCACGCCATGCAGGACCTCCGCCGAATTGTACAGGCCGATGCTGATGCCGGTCTGGTACCCGATGCGGTTGTAGGCACCGACGCCCAGGCCGTTCAGGCGCTGCAGGTCGTTCCAGCCCACGGTGAGCGCGGCGCCCGTGACTTCGTAGGCCTTCACCTTGTAGGCGGTGGTGGCGAAGCCGCGCAGGCGGTTCTCGACGTCCACCGCCAGACCGGCAAGGGCGATCCCGTCCAGGTTGCCTCCCGAGACCACGGCCAGGCCGCCCAGCCCGAACCCCGTGAAGTCACGGGAGGCCACGACGGCCAGCCCCGCTGCCGCCACACCGCGGACATCCCCGTCGGCCACGACCGCCAGGCCGCCCGCCGCGGCTCCCTGCACGTCACCCGAGGCGACCGTGGCCAGACCGCCGGCGACCGCGCCGTCGATCCCTCCCTGGGTGACGACCGCCAGACCGCCGAGGCCGAGGCCCCGGATGGTGCCTTCGCTGACCAGCGCCAGACCGCCCGCATGCGCGCCCTGGACCTCGCCCTGGCTGACGACGGCCAGACCGGCCACGTGGCTGCCGTACACGTCGCCTTCCGACACCACGGCCAGCCCGGCCAGGCCCACGCCCCGGATCGCATCCTCGGCCACCAGCGCGAGCCCGGCGGCGCTGGCGCCCCGGATGACGCCCGTGGAGACCACGGCCAGGCCGCCCACGTTGATGCCCTCGATGGCGCGCTCGGCCACCGGCGCCAGCAGGCCCACCGTGACGCCGCGCAACCGGTCGGCCGAAGGAGCCACCAACCCGATCGAGAGCCCGGTCACGGTGCCACCGACCGGCTCGTGGGGCTTCCAGAGGGTGAGATTGACCCCGTTGACGCGCTCGATGTCGTCGTCGGTGAAGTTGATCCGGAGGCCGTTCAGACGAGGGACGTCTCCGATCCCGATGCCCCAATCGCCGAGGGCCAGCTTGAGGCCGCGCGCGTCCGGATCGTCCGAACGGGCGCGCTGGGCGGAGAGCAGACCGGGGCAGAGGAGCGCCCCGAGGGCGATGACCAGCGCGGGACGACGCAAGCGGGCGCTCATCGAGGCTCCTGTGGGCTGCGGGTGGACCGGACCGCACGGCCGACTACGCCATGTCCTCCCGCACGGTTTCGCCTCGCGCGTTCCGGGCCGGGGCGCTGTCGACCCTGGCAGGGCGGGGAAGGGCGGTCTAAACTGGCCGCACCCCTCACGCCGCCCGCTGTAGCGGTCGGTCTCCTCGCGGCTCGCACCGCATCCGTCACGTCGAGGCAAGGCATGGATCTGATCCGGCAGCTGTCCGCCCTGGGCAACCGGTACATCGTGGAGCTGGGCATCCCGGTCGGAGGCGAGACGATCCCGTTCATGGTGATCGTCCTCCTGGGCGTGGGCTTCTACCTCACGGTGCGGTTGGGGTTCGTCCAGCTGCGTCGCCTCGGGCACGGCTTCGCCGTGACCACGGGAAGGTATGACAACCCCGACGACGAGGGGGACGTCAGCCACTTCCAGGCCCTGACCACCGCGCTGTCCGCCACGGTGGGGATCGGGAACATCGCCGGGGTGGCCGTGGCCATCCACTGGGGCGGTCCGGGCGCGCTCTTCTGGATGTGGGTGACGGCGTTCCTGGGAATGGCCACCAAGTACACCGAGGTCACGCTGGCGCAGCGCTACCGCACCGCCGAGACGGAGGGTGGCTGGGCCGGCACGGTGTCCGGCGGCCCCATGTACTACATCGAGCGCGGCCTCGGGCCCAAGTGGCGCTGGATGGCCTTGTTCTTCGCGTTCATGCTGGGCATCACCGCCTTCCTCACCGGCAACGCCGTGCAGGCCAACACCGTGGCCGACAACATGGAGACGGTGTTCGGGGTGGCACCCTGGATCACCGGGCTGGTGACCTCCGCGTTGGTCGGGGCGGTCATCCTCGGGGGCATCCACCGCATCGGCCGGGTGACGGGCATCCTCGCCCCCGTGATGGCCGGCCTGTACGTCCTGGGCGCGCTCTACATCATCCTGACGAATCTGGGCCAGCTGCTCCCCACGTTCGGTCTGATCTTCCGTGAGGCGTTCAACCCGACGGCGGGCGTGGCCGGTACCGGCATGGGCGCCATCCTCGTCACGATGATGTGGGGCGTGCGCCGCGGGCTCTTCTCCAACGAAGCGGGTCAGGGGTCCGCGCCCATCGCGCACGCCGCGGCCAAGACCCCCGAGCCGGTCTCCGAGGGCGTGGTGGCGCTGCTCGAGCCGTTCATCGACACGATCGTGATCTGCACCATGACCGGGCTCGTGGTGATCATGACCGGCGTCTGGAACGACCGGATTCCCACCCAGGTGGCCCTCATCGGGGGCGATCTCACCTATCGCACCGCGGACGAGAGCGGCCGGTTCACCCGCACGCAGCCTCCCGCCGAGCTCCGCTTCGAAGACGGTCGCCACGTGGAGACCGGGCTCGGAGCCGCGCTGGTGGCCTGGCACGAGGCGCCGGTCGAAGAGCTGTTCATCGACGCAGAGCGCACGCAGCCGTTCACGGGTGTGTTGCGCACCGCGGAAGGCGTGGCGGAGGCCAGTGACGGCACGACCTACACGTTGCTGTACGGTCTGGCCGCCGAGAACGGCGCGCCGCTGACGTTGGAGGCGTTCCGCCGCGGGTTCGGCGGGATGGCGGGTGTCGGCCAGATGATCGTGGTCATCTCGGTGCTGATGTTCGCCATCTCCACCGCCATCTCGTGGAGCTACTACGGCGACCGCTGCGCCAACTACCTGTTCGGCGCGAAGGCGATCCTCCCGTACAAGATGGCGTTCGTCGTGATGCACTTCGTCGGTGCGGTCCTTCCGCTGACGGTGGTGTGGGACCTCGGTGATATCTTTCTCGCGATCGTCATCTGGCCCAACCTGATCGCGCTGGCGTTGTTGGCGGGGAAGGTGAAGGAGATGACGGACAGCTACTTCGAACGGAAGCCCTACATCCAGCAAGAGGAAGTGCACCGTGCCCGAGCAGGGAGATAAGGGATGACGACGGACTCGATGAAGAAGACCCGGCGGTTCGCGACGCCGTTGACGATGATGGTGGGAATGGCGCTCCTCGCGTGTGGAGGCGCCGAGCAGGCCGAGCCCGGGGCGGACGGCATGGCGGGTGGGGCGCCCGAGGCGGAGGCGCCCATGACGGTGCGGATCACCGAGCCGGCGGAGGGCGCCACGCTGGAGGGCCCGTTCCGGGTCGCGTTCGAGGTGGAGGGGCTGACGCTCGTCCCGGCCGGGACGGATCAGCCTCGCTCGGGTCACCACCACCTGCTGATCGATCACGACATCCCACCCAGCGGCCAGCCCATCCCGTCCACGGAAGGCTACATCCACATGGGTCAGGCCCAGCCCGAGACCATGGTCGAGGGCCTGGCGCCCGGCGAGTACCGGCTGATCGCGGTCGTGGCCGACTTCGCCCATGTGCCGCTGGAGCCCCTGGTGGTCGACACCATCCACGTGACGGTGCGTTGAGGGCGGGGTGACGGCAGAGCGGGGACCGCAGACCGGGTGAGGGGGACGGCCCGGCCGTAGGCGGAGCGAGCCGGCCGCCACCGGGAGCCCCCGCGCGGGGTCGCTCGCCGTACCGGTGTCTTTCCCTGCTTCGGCTCGCTGCGCGGATGCGGGGCGTCGGGATCGGTGCGGCTGCTCGTTGCGGGGCGCCCCGCATCCGAGCCCCCGCGCGCGGGCGCCCGGTGGCGGCCGGCTCAGGCCAGCGGGACGGGCGGCCGCCCTGCGGGCGGCCTGCGTCCCTGGTGGATCTGCCGTCCTGGTGTGTGGGCTTTGCGGGAGGACGGGCAGGCCGGAGCGGTCTTGCGGCACCGCGGGGGCCTCGCGGTCCGGGTGGCCTCGCGGCCGCTGACGCCGTGAACGTCTCCGACATCCTCGCGTCCGGGGCGGCCGCTCCCGGACGGCCCGACCCGGACGGCCCGACCACGAACGGCCTGACCGTCCACCGTGTCCCACCCATCCGGCCGGCGGGGGCGTGCACCCCGGAGCCCCGGAACGGGGGCTCGGATGCGGGGCACCCCGTGTCGCGCAGACGCGAGCGACCCGACGCCCCGCATCCGCGCAGCGAGCCGAGGAACGCAACGACACCGGTACGGCGAGCGGCCCCGAGCAGGGGCTCCGGGGTGCAGGCCCCCGCGTCCGCGTCCCTGTCCGTTGCATTTCGTCTCGCCAAACTCCATCCTGGCGCGATGGATTTCTATTCGCTGCACCGTATGGACGACGGATCGCCCAGCGAGGGACCGGCCGCCCTCGACCGCTCGATCCGCGAGGCCCGCATCGCGGTCGCCTCACACGAGGACGCGCTGCGCTCCCGCCTGGTCGACGCCTTGCGCAGCGAGGGGTTCGCCAACGCGGTGCCGCTTGTCGGGCCCGGCCCCAGCATCGCTCCTTGCGACGTCCTGGTCGTGGATCTCGGCGCGCCCGCGGCCGACGTCGACGCCTGGATCCGGGGCGCTGCCTCTGCGGCGTCCCAGCGTCCGCCCCCGTCGCGCGTCGGGATCCTCCCCAGGGACGGGGAGGGCCTTCCCCAGGGGACCCGACCCTTCGGCTCCGTGCTCCGCTCGCCGGTGGAGGAGCGGCTGCTCGGCTTCGCCGTCCGCTGCCAGCTCCTGCTGCGCCACTCGCTCGGGGCACGGGAACGCACGGTCGAGGAAGAGGCCATCTCGGGAGGGCTGGGCACGGCTCCGGTCGAGATCGAGCTGCTGCACCGGATGGCGCGTGCCGCCGAATTCCGCGTCGATCCGAGTGGCCTGCACGTCGAGCGCGTGGGTGCGTTGGCCGCGCTCATCGGGATGGCCCTCGGCTTCGAGGGGGACCGCGCGCGCCTGCTCAGGCATGCGGCTCCCCTGCACGACTTCGGCAAGATGATGATCCCGGACGCGGTGCTGCTCGATCCGGAGCCGCTGGCCCCCGAGGCGTTCGGCCTGATGAAGCTCCATGCCGCCATGGGGGCGGAGGTCCTGCGTGGGATGGGGCATCCGGTGACGGACCTGGCGGCCGAGATCGCCTGGAGCCACCACGAGCGCTGGGATGGGACCGGCTACCCGCGCGGGTTGTCGGGCGAGGAGATCCCGTTGGAGGCGCGGATCGTCGCCGTGGCCGACCTGTTCGATGCGGTGGCGCACGCGCGGGGCACCCCCGAGGATCTCGCGGAGGGCCTCTCGCTGCTGCGGGAGGAACGGGGCGGGGCGTTCGATCCCGCCGTGGTCGACGCGCTGCTGGGCCTCTGGGCGGACGGCCGCGCTGCCGCGCTCTACGAGTCCGATCGGCCCGGGCTCGACCCCACGCTCACCTGAGCGCTGCGTCCCACGCCTCGCGCAGGGACGCGACCCGCGACCGTTCCACCGGCGCCCCGGCCCGGCCGCCTTGCTGCAGCGCGCTCCCCACGATCGCGCCGTCGATCCGGGGCACCCAGTCCGCGGCGGACTGCGTCGACAGCCCGCTCCCCAGCCAGATCGGGGCGCCGGGGACGGCGGCGCGCAGACGATCGAGGTCGCCCGGATCGGCGCCTATGCCGGTGGCGCTGCCGGACAGCACCAGGGCGTCGGCGTGACCGCGCTCCCAGGTATCGGCGGCCGCGCGTTCCAGCGTGAGACCCGGGGGCGGCACCGCGTGCTTGACGAACACGTCCGCGAGGATGGCCACAGCGGGCGCGGTGCGGTCACGCATGCGCACGGTGTGGTGGGCGCGCCCTTCGATCCAACCTTGGTCGGTGACCATCGCGCCCACGTGCACGTTCACGCGGATGAAGCGGGCGCCGGTCGCCGCGGCGATGGCCAGCGCCGAGTGCGCGTCGTTGCGCAGCACGTTGACGCCCACGGGTCGCGCGCTCCGCTCGACCACCGCCGCGACGATGCGCGTCAGCGCGGCGAGGGTCAGGCGAGGGACCCGCCGGGGTTGGAAGGGGGCGTCCCCGTAGTTCTCCACCAGGACCGCGTCCACGCCCCCTTTCTCCAACGCAGACAGGTCCGAGAGCGCGCGTTCGAGCGCGGGCCCGGGCGTCGGGGCCGCGCCTGGTGCCCCCGGCAGTGGGGGGAGGTGGATCATCCCCACGAGGGGGCGGGTGACGCCGAAGAGCCGCGGCAGGTCGATGCGTGCGCTCGCGTGATTCATCGGGTCCTCCCGTCGAGGTCGTCGTCGCGTGGTCTCGAGGACGTGATCCGGCCGGGCAGGACCGCCGCCTCCCCGAACCGTGCCCGCAGACGATCGACGGCCTGTCCGAGCCGTCGCTCGCGCTCCCCCTCCACCCGACCCCTGGTGCCGAAGAACTCGAGCTGCCGGGTCTCGACGGCGGGCGCCAGCCCCGAGACACCCACGCCGAGCAGGCGCGCCGGACGGCGGCGCTTGCGCCGCAGCGACTCCAGGAGCTCGCGACCCACCCGGTACAGGGCGCCGTCGGATTCGACGGGTTCGGGAAGCGTGCGCGCGGCCGTGCGCGTGGTGAAGTCGGCGTCACGGAGTTTCACGGTCACCGTGCGGGTGCGCAGCCCGGCCTTCCGGAGCGAACCGCCGACGGCGATGGCCAGCTTGAAGAGGTGCTCCTCCAGCAGGTCGTCGGCATCCAGGTCGGACAGGAAGGTCCGTTCGGAGCTGATCGACTTGCGCGGCTCGTCGGGGTCGACCGTCGAGCCATCCTCACCGCGGATGCGGCGGTGGAGCCAGGCGCCGCGGGCGTCCCCGAACCAGCGCTGCAGCCACACCTCCTCCACCTCCAGCGCCTCCGCCACGGTGACGAGACCGCGGCGTGCGAGCGCGGCGGCCAGCGTGGGCCCGACCCCGGGGATGGCGGCGAGGTCGAAGCGGCGCATGAACTCGCCTTCCGAACCCGGCGCGACCACGTGCACGCCTCCGGGCTTGGCGAGCGAGGTGGCGAGCTTGGCCACGATCCGCGTGGTTCCGCCCCCCACGGAGACCGAGATCTCCGAGCGGGCGTGCACGGCCGCCCTCAGCGAGTGCGCCAACGCGTCGAGGTCTGCGTACCCGGGCAGGCGCTCCGTGCCGCTCAGGTCCAGGTAGAATTCGTCGATCGACGCCGCCTGCACCACCGGAGCGACGTCCGTCAACGCGTCGCGCACCCGGTGCGATCGCTCGAGGCAGGCACCTCGCGGAACGGGGACCACGGTGGCCTGCGGACACAGGCGCAGGGCCTGTCCGGTCGGCATGCCCGAGCGCACTCCGAACCCACGCACCGGGTACGAGGCCGATGTCACCACGCCCCGGCCCCCCGGCGTACCCCCCACGATCAGGTGCGTCTTGCGGCCCGCGCCCTCGGGATCGAGCAGCTGCGCCACCTGCACGTAGAACATGTCGCAGTCCACGTGCAGGATGCGTCGGGGCAGGGCGGTCATGGTCGGAGCGCGGGGCCTCGAAGGGGGTCGGCGGCTCGGACCGGAAGGTAGGGAAGGGGGTACCGCCCCACCACGGGTCCCGCCGGGAGCCGTCCCACCACCACCGCCACCGGGAGGTCTGCGAATATGCCGTATCCCTTCAAGCTCCCCGACCTCGGCTATGCCTACGATGCGCTCGAGCCCCACATCGACGCGCGTACGATGGAGATCCACCACGGGAAGCACCACCAGGGCTACACGAACAACCTGAACTCCGCCCTGGAGAAGCACTCCGCTCTGCACGGCAAGTCGGCAGAGGAGATCCTGCGCGACCTGGGCTCGGTCCCGGAGGAGATCCGCACGGCGGTGCGCAACAACGGCGGCGGCTTCGTCAACCACGCGATGTTCTGGCAGCTCATGACGCCGGGTGGCGCCTCCAGCCCGACGGGTGGGCTGAAGGAGGCGCTCGACTCCACCTTCGGCTCGTTCGACGAATTCAAGACCCGCTTCAAGGCGGCGGCGGGCGGCCGCTTCGGATCGGGATGGGGCTGGCTGGTGCTCGGGGACGGCGGCGCGCTGGAGATCTACTCCACCGCCAACCAGGACAGCCCGCTCATGGAGGGCCACACGCCCATCCTGGGCGTCGACGTGTGGGAGCACGCCTACTACCTCAAGTACCAGAACCGCCGGCCGGACTACCTGGACGCGTTCTGGAACGTCGTCAACTGGGACGTGGTGGGGGACGCCTACACCAAGGCCCGGTAGGATCCGCCCCGCGCGGGATGCGCGGCCGCACCCCGCGGAGGACCGCTGACGCTCGGGCGGGAGTGCCGATCGCGCTCCCGCCCGTTCAGCGTGGGACCCACACCACCGCCACCTCGGCGACGTGGATGTCGGATTTCTCCAGCCCCACCTGCAGGGTTTCGATGGCCGCAGCGCGTTGGGCCCAGCGGCGGTCGATCTCGAGCAGCTCGTCGGCCAGCTCCGCCTCGAGCGCCTCCAGCTCGGACTCCTTCTCCTGCGCGCGGTTCTCGGCCGAGTCGAGACGCTGCACCGCGCCCGCGGTCGATCCGCGCCGGCTCGACGCCCGCCTGAGCTCGGTGGCGATCGAACGGGTCGTGCGCTTTCCTCCGAGGAACGCGGACAGGACCGACCCCACACCCGAGAGCACTTCCTGGCTGCGGCGATGGCGCGCCGTCTCCTGGAGCTCCTCGACCCGGTCCTCCGCCTTGGCGAGCGCCTGGCGCACCGAGTCCATCCGCTTCTCCATCCGGTCCCGGATGCGTGCGGCCTCCGCATCCTCCTCCGTCTCCGCGGCGTCGTGGCACCGGGCGGCGAACGCGGCGCGGTCCTCATCCACGCGCGAATAGAGCTTGAGCTCACGGTTCACGAGGACCTCGACCTGCCGGTTGCGATACAGGTGCTCCTTGAGCGCCGCCTCGAGCTCGCTGAACCAGCGCCGCTCGTCGAGCGGCGCTTCCGGCGCGACGTAGCTCCCGGCACGGACCGGGCGTTCCCGCAGGTCCCGCGCATCGTAGTCCACCTGCAGTCCGCTGGTCGGATCCACCACGCGCTCGAGCGGGAAGAACACGGCCTCCCACTCCTCCTGGTGCCTCAGATCCGCCTTGGTCTCGTCGAACAGCAGCTGCACCCGGGCGACGACGGCGGCCTCGTACCGGTCGGACGTGGGGTTCGCGCCGATGCTGCCGGACCACGGAGCGGCCGGATCGAGGTGATAGACGGGAACGCCCGCGGCCACGGTCGGCGGCGCGAGGAGGGCATCGTCGGCGGGCGGCGGGGAGGTCGGTGCGCTCGGAGCCGCCACGGACGACCCGACCACGTCCACGCCGGGATGGGCGGGCGCCTTCTCCATCCGATCCGCCATCAGACGCTGGATCTGGTCGCGGGTGAGCGGCCCGCGCAGATACGATAGGGCCCACCGTGTCGTGAAGAGCGCCGGAGGTGCGCCGCGTGTGGTGTGCAGCACGAACTCGCGGGCACCGAGTCCGGAGATGGTCTCGCCGAGCGCGTTCGTGTCCACGCCGCCCGCCGCGGAGGACAGCCCGTCCATGAGGCGCGCCTTGTCCCGCTCCGTCTGCAGGCGCCCGATCATCCAGGTGCCCGCGTTCGAGAGGGCCTTGTAGTCCACGTCCACGGGGTTCTGCGTGGAGAGCACCATGCCCACCCCGAAGGCTCGCGCCTGCTTGAGCAAGGTGAGGATGGGCTTCTTGGACGGGGGCGCGGCGGTCGGCGGTACGTAGCCGAAGACCTCGTCCATGTAGACGAGCGCCCGCAGGTCGCTGGTGCCCGGCAGGCCGCGCATCCACGTGATGGTGCGCGACAGCAGGAGCGTCACCACGAACTGCCGTTCGGCGTCGGACAGGTGGGCGAGGCTCACGATCGCACAGCGTGGCCTCCCGTCCGGAGCCCGCAGGAGCGTGGCCGGATCCAGGGGCGGCCCCTGCGTCCACGTGGCGAACGACGGCGCTGCGATCAGCCCGTTCAGGCGCATGGCGAGCGCCATGCGGTCCCGTGCGGGGAAGAACGTGTCCAGCTCGAAGACGCCCAGCTTGCGCAGCGGGGGGTCGGTCACCTGCAGCACCAGCCCGGGCAGGTCCAGGGCGCGGCCCTGTGCCCACGCGTGTCCGATGAGCGAGGAGAGGAGGATGTGCTCGCGGCTGGCGATGGGATCCGCCTCGATGCCCACCAGCCCGAGCAGGCTGGTGACGAAGCCCTCGATCTCGTCCGCGCGGGTCTCGGCGTCCACCCCCTCGGCGGGCGGGGTCAGCGAGCCCACGACGTCGAGGCCCACACCGGCGCTCGAGCCCGGCGTATAGATCACCAGGTCCGCCCGCTCGCGCAGGGCGCGCACCCGCTCGGCGCCGAGGCCCCACCCCTGCAGCCCGTCGCGCCACTTCGCGGCCTGCTGCTCCGCGTAGGCGGCGACCGTGACGCCCTTGCGTTCCGCATCGCCGGGGTTGACCCACGGCTCGAACTGCGCGGGGCTGAGGTCCGGGAAGGTCAGCAACAGGTTGCCGAGGTCTCCCTTGGGGTCGATGGCCAGGACCGGAATGCCCTGTAGCAGCGCCTCTTCGATGGCCACGATGCCGAGACCGGTCTTGCCCGAGCCGGTCATCCCGACGATCACGCCGTGCGTGGTCAGGTCGGAGGCGCGCAGGTGGACGGGCTCGGCCGTCCGCGCCCGGGTGAGGGGATCGAGTCGGGCGCCGAGCTCGAGGTGTCCGGCTGGGGCGGGCATGATCGCTCTCTCGGGGGAGGGGATACGGGGGCGTGGGGCCACGAGCGGGCTGCAAGATTTGCCGGCCTGGCCGGACCAGCAAGGGTCTCGCGCCCCAAGGGGTTGCGGGGATGTGCTTCATCTGTTTACATGTGCCCCCTCCGGTCGCGCGGGGGCCCGGACCTTGCCCCGCCGGCCAGCATCGCCGATGGCAACCAGAACGCGGGTGCCCCCTCCGGGCTCCACCGGACCCAACAGCGACGATGACTCCTTCCACGCGTACCGGCCGAATCCTCCGCTCCGGGACGAGGGCGCTCGCCCTCCTCCTGCTCCAGACCGCACCCGTCGCGGCGCAGAGTCTGCGCGGATCGCCCGCCTCGCTGGATCGTCAGAACGACCAGGCCCGGGGGCACGACTACACGTACCTGGCCTCGGCCGCGCAGGTCCGGCGCTTCATCGAGAGCGGCTATCTCGTGCGCCTCGACGGCAATCCGGACTACAGCCTCAAGGCCGTCTCGTTTCCCTACGCGCGGCCCGAGGTGAAGATGTTCGTGGAGCGGCTCGCGGCGCAGTATCGGCGGGCCTGCGGCGAGGAGCTCGTCGTCACGTCCCTGACCCGTCCGCTCTCGCGTCAGCCGCGCAACGCGTCCGACCGCTCGGTCCATCCGACCGGCATGGCCATCGATCTGCGGCGGAGCAACAGCCCTGCCTGCCGCAGCTGGCTGGAGCGCGTCCTGCTCGAGCTGGAAGGGAAGCGGGTCCTCGAGGCCACCCGCGAACGGCGGCCGCCCCACTACCACGTCGCGATCTTCCCGCGGCCGTACGCCAGCTACGTCGCCCAGCTCACCGGCACCGAGGCCGAGCCCGAGCGCGTGGCGCCCGGTGAGGTGGATCATCGCGTCGCGCGGGGCGAGAGCCTGTGGGTCATCGCGCAGCGCTACGGCACGACGCTCGACTCCATCCGGCAGGCCAACGGACTCTCGAGCAGCCGCATCTATGCGGGTCAGCTCCTCAGGGTGCCCGTTGCCCGTTGATGGCGGATCCGAGCGGCGCTCCTCCCGGATCCTGGACACCGAGTCCCTCTCGAGCCGAGCCCGCTACGACCTCCTGACCTCCCTGGTGGTCCCGCGGCCCATCGGCTGGATCTCCACCGCGTCGGCGGCTCGCGTGCCCAACCTGGCGCCGTACAGCTTCTTCGCCGCGCTCTCGGCCAGCCCGATGCTCGTGGGCATCGCCATCGGCGCACGGCGGGGCGGGGCGCTCAAGGACTCGCTGTCCAACCTGCGCGCCCGGCCGTGGTTCTGCGTCAACGTGGTCACGGTCGACCAGCTCGAACGGATGAACCGCACGGCGGCCGATCTGCCTCCGGAGACGTCGGAATTCGACTTCGGAGGATCTGCCCTGTCGTGGCCGACCGACGTGGAAGCTCCGTTCGTCGCGGACTGCCCGGCGGTGCTGGTCTGCCGCCTGGAGCGTGAGATCGGCCTGGAGCCCTCCACCTCCACGTTGGTGATCGGCCGCGTCACCGAGGTGCGGCTGGATCCCGATCTGGAGCTGGAGCCCGACTCGTACCGGGTGAGCCCGCGGGCGCTGCCCGTGGTGGGACGCCTGGGCGGCAACGCCTACGTGCTGCCCGGACCCATCCAGGAGCTCGCGCGGCCGGACGGGCGCGGCGGCTGAGAACGCCGCCCGTCCAGGGACGCCCCCGACGCCACCGAGGACACCGCTGAAGCTCGACCTGCCCCCCACGAGCCGGCCCATCAGCCTCCAGGGCATCCTGCGCCTGGAGTATCTCGGCCGCCTGGCCGTGGCCGGGGGCATCCTGCTCGCCGCCCTGATCGGCTGGGGCGCCGCGCCCCCGGACCAGACGGTCGCGGCCGCCATGATCTTCCTGGGCACGGCGGTCTTCACCGGCTGGTCCTACCGGCTCACCCACGTCCACGGCGTCGAGCCGATCGTCTCGTTCCGGCTGGCGCAGTCGCTCTTCGACGTGCTGCTGACCACGTCGGTGATCCACCTCACGGGGGGTGCCCAGAGCCCCTTCACGCCCGTCTACATCCTGGTGCTGACCGCGGCTGCCCTCATGCTGCCGGCCTGGGGCCAGCTCGTGGTGTGGGCGTCCACGACGGCCATGTTCGCGGGCGACGTCGCGTGGGCCCACCCGGAGACCTTCCGGGCCAGCACCGTCGTGCTGCTCGGCCTCTTCGCGCTGGTGTCGGTCGTCACCGGCTGGTTGGGCGCGGGGCTCCGGCGGGCCGGGTTGACCCTGGGCGCAGTGGAATCCGAGCTGCGCCAGCTCCGCCTGGACACCGGGGACATCCTGGCCAACCTGAGCACGGGCCTGTTGACGGTGGACGGGCAGGGCCGGCTCGCGTACATCAACCAGGCCGCCGAGAAGCTGCTCGGGCTGGACGCGGCCTCCTGGCTGGGGCGGCCGGTGCTGGCGGAGGTCGACGCGAAGGCCCCGGGCCTCGCCGAAGTGATCCAGCGCTCCAGCCGCGAGGGCAGCCCGGTGCTGCGCCGGAAGCTGGACGCCCGCCTGCAGGGGGAGCCGTCCATCCTGGGCGTGTCGACCGCGGTCCTGGCGGGAAGCGGCAGCGGTCTGCCCTCGGTGACGGCCATCTTCCAGGACATCACGGACGCGGAGCGCCTGGAGGGGCTGAAGATCCGGGCCGAGCGCCTCGAGGCCGTGGCGGAGCTGTCCGCCTCGCTGGCCCACGAGATCAAGAACCCGTTGGCCTCCATCCGGAGCTCGGTGGAGCAGATCGCCAAGCCGTCCCTGGATGCCGAGGATCGGGCCGTCCTCCAGAGCCTGGTCCTGACGGAGTCCGACCGACTCAGCCGCCTCCTGTCCGAGTTCATCGAGTTCGCGCGCATCCGGGGTGGGCGGGTGGAGGACGTGGACCTGTCGGAGCTGGTCCGGAACGCTCTGGCCCTGGCGCTCCAGCACCCCGACGCGCCCGAGGACGCCCGGGTCGCCGTCGAAGGGCTGGAGCGTCCCCTGCGCGTGCGCGGCGACGAGGACCTCCTCCATCGGGCGGTCTTCAACCTGATCCTGAACGCGCTCCAGTTCGCCGGGGCCGCCGGACAGGTGCGCGTCACGCTGGCGGGTCCCTCGGAGGAGGAACGCGCCCCCCTGCCGGACGCCGAGGATGCGATCCGGATCACGGTGGAGGACTCTGGCCCGGGAGTTGCCATCGAGGACCTCGGCCGCGTCTTCGAGCCGTTCTACACGACGCGCAAGGGGGGAAGCGGCCTCGGGCTGGCGGTCGTGCACCGAGCGGTGGACGCCCATCAGGGAAGCGTGTGGGTGGACAACGGGGCGCTCGGGGGCGCCCGGTTCGTCATGGTGCTCCCCGCAGCGGGGACCGCGGGAGAACAGGGTGAGTGAGGCCATCCGGATACTGGTCGTCGACGACGAGACGAGCATCCTCGATTCCTTGAGGATCCTCTTCAAGGGCGAGGGTTTCGACGTCTCCACCGCGCTGGGCGGAACCCAGGGCCTGGAGGCGCTGGAGACCCAGCACCCGGACGTCGTGCTCACGGACATCCGCATGCCGGGTGCGACCGGGATCGACGTCCTGCAGCGCGCCCGTGAGGTGGACCCGGAGATGCCGGTCATCCTCATGACGGCGCAGGCATCGCTCCAGTCGGCCATGCGGGCCGTCAACGAGGGTGCGTACTACTACCTGCAGAAGCCCTTCGCGAACGACGAGCTCATCGCCATCTGCAAGCGAGCGGCGGAGGCGCGTCACCTGCGGGTGGAGAACCGCGAGCTCAAGCGCGAGATCAAGCGTCGCGACAAGAAGCGGGGCGAGCGTCCCATCGGGCGCAGCCGCGAATTCATCGAGATCCTGAAGCTGGCCGAGACCGTGGCTCCCCAGGAGTCGACGGTGCTCATCGGGGGCGAGAGCGGAACCGGAAAGGAGGTGCTGGCGCGCTTCATCCACGCCAACTCCTCGCGCGCCGAACGACCCTTCTTCTCCATCAACTGCGGGGCGCTCACCGAGAGTCTGCTCGAGAGCGAGCTCTTCGGTCATGTGAAGGGGGCGTTCACGGGGGCAGTCAAGGACAAGGAAGGGCTGCTCGTGGCCGCCGCCGGGGGAACGCTCTTCCTGGACGAGGTCGGCGAGTTGTCGCCCGCCACGCAGGTCAAGCTGCTGCGGGCCCTCCAGGAGCGGGAGGTGATCCCCGTCGGCGCGACCGAGGCGGTCGCCATCGACGTCCGCATCCTGGCGGCCACCAACCGCGAGTTGGAGGACGAGATCCGGCGCGGCGCGTTCCGCAGCGATCTCTACTACCGCCTCAACGTGATCCAGCTGCGCCTGCCGGCGCTCCGTGAGCGGCGCGACGACATCCCCCTCCTGGCCGAGCACTTTCTCCGCATCATGCAGGAGCGGACCGGTGCCGAGGCGGCCCTGGAGGTGGAGGCCGAAGCCATGGACCGCTTGCTCGAATACGATTGGCCCGGGAACGTGCGCGAGCTGGAGAACGCGCTGGAGCGGGCGGCGGTGCTCAGCAAGGGCCGCGCGATCGGATTGGGGGGACTGCCCGAGCGGGTCCGCGAGGCCAAGCCCGTGCGCCTGGTGGCGGATGCCCCACCGTCCAATCCCACCATGGAGGTGGTCGAGCGCGCCTATATCCTCTGGGTGTTGCAGGCGGAGGGAGGGAACAAGACCAAGGCCGCTGAGGTTCTCGGGATCGATCCCTCGACGCTCTACCGCAAACTCAACCGGTACGGACTGGACGGATGAACGACGCCCTCAGGCTCTCTGTGGTCATCCCCTGCTACAACGAGATCCGCACCGCGGAGCGGCTCCTGCGCCGTGTGCGCCAGGTTCCGCTCGACCTGGAGGTGGTGGTCGTCGACGACGGCTCCACGGACGGGACGCGCGATCTCCTGAAGCGTCTGGAGGCGGAGGGCCTGATCCAGGTGCTCGTCTTCCACGAGGTGAACCAGGGGAAGGGCGCAGCGCTGCGCACGGGATTCGCGCGGGCCACGGGGGACGTGATCGTCGTGCAGGACGCGGATCTCGAATACGACCCCGCCGAGCTTCCCACCCTGATGGAGCCCATCCGGCTCGGACAGGCCGACGCCGTCTTCGGCTCCCGCTTTCTCGGCGGACCCCACCGCGTCCTGTTCTTCTGGCACATGATGGGCAACCGCGTGCTCACGCTGTTCTCCAACATGTGCACGGACCTGAACCTCACGGACATGGAGACCTGCTACAAGATGGTCCGTGCGGATCTCCTGAAGACGCTGTCGCTCTCGGCGGACCGCTTCGGCATCGAGCCGGAGCTGACGGCTCGGCTGGCCCAGGCCCGCGCCATCATCTACGAGATGCCCATCAGCTACCACGGTCGCTCCTACGCCGAGGGCAAGAAGATCGGCTGGAAGGACGGGGTCTCCGCGCTGTGGCACATCTTCAAGTGCAACTTCCTGGACGCGAAGGCCAAGCCGTTCGAGCGCCCGGAGCGCCGGGCCTTCCCCCGCACCGCGGCCGAGGATCGCGCCTGGTCCGAGCAGCGCGACGAAGCGCTGCCCGCTCCGACGCCCGTGCCGGATCCCTCCGGCGCCCGCTCCGGATGAGCGGGTGGCGGTCGGCGCGTTCCCGCGAAGGGACGATCCGCCCGCTCCGCTCCTCACGCCACCCTCGCGGGGCATGAGCGCCCGACGCGCCGCCGTCCTGCTCGCGTTCGTCGCGGTCGCGGCCTTCGCCAACTCCATCGGCAACGGCTTCGCGTACGACGACAACGAGATCGTGCTGCGCAACCCCACCGTGGTGGCGGGTCGCGTGCTCGACGCATTCGCCACTCCCTACTGGCCGGAGCACGCACCCGGGACGGGGCTCTACCGGCCCGTCACCGTGGCCAGCTTCGCGCTGGAGTGGCCGCTCTGGAACGGCGATCCCCGCGGCTTCCATGCGGTCAACGTCCTCCTGCACGCGGGCGTGACCCTGCTGGTCTTCGCACTGCTGCTCGGATGGGTCTCCACGGGGCCGGCGGCGGTGGGGGCGGCGTGGTTCGCCATCCACCCCGTGCATACGGAGGCGGTGGCCAACCTCGTCGGACGCGCCGAGCTGTGGGCCGCGCTGTTCGTCCTGGCGGCCTGTCTGTGCTACGACCGCGTGCGCGCGACCACACCGGCGGCGCGGGCTGCCCGGCTCCTCGCGATCACCCTCTGCTATCTCGCCGCGTTGGGTTCCAAGGAGATCGCGGTGACCCTGCCCGGCCTGCTCGTGCTGATCGCGCTGGCGCGCGACGGCGGGCGCGGTCTCGCGCGTCGTTTGCGGAGCGACGCGCCCGTGTTCGTCGCGCTGGCCGCTGCGCTCGGGATCTTCCTTGCCCAGCGGGTCGGCGTGTTGGGCTCCCTTCTGGGCGAGACCGCCGCACCGGAGCTGCAGACGCTGGGCACCGCGGAGCGGCTGCGCTTCGCGCTGGCGCTCTGGCCCGAGTACCTCCGCTTGCTCTTCGTGCCGTTCGACCTGGTGGCGGACTACTCGCCCGCCGTCCTGCTGCCCCCGGACGGCTGGTCGGCCGACGTCTGGTCCGGACTCTTCGTCCTCGCCGGATTGGTGGCTGCCGCTACGCTGCTCGCGACGCGGGCTCCTCTGGCCGCGTTGGCCATCGCCTGGTTCGGGGTCGCGATCTCTCCGGTGAGCCAGGTGCTGTTCGCGACCGGTGTGGCCCTGGCCGAGCGCACGCTCTACCTCCCCTCGGTCGCGGTGGCGTTGCTCGGCGCGGCGGCGGCGCAGGCGCTCCTACGACGGGTGGACGCGCGCCGCCTGCGCCTCGCGGGCGTGGCCGCGCTCCTGTTCGGGCTCGCGCTGTTGGTGCGCACCGTGGACCGCAATCCTTCGTGGCTCAGCACCTACACGGTGCTCAACACCCTTGCGGCCGAGCATCCCGAATCCACACTCGCGCTCCGCTCCCGCGGGACCGGTCTGGCGCGGGCCGGAGATGTCCAGGGCGCGCTCGCCTCCTACGCCGCGGCCCTGGAGCTCTCTCCGCGCAACTACGCGTTGCTGACGGAGGTGGGGCACTTCCAGGGTGAGCAGGCACGGTGGGACGCGGGGGAGGCGCTGCTGAGGCAGGCGCTGGCGCTCGCGCCCGATCGTCCCCACGCCTATCGCCTGCTGGCCTCCCAGTACCTGATGCGCAGCCGTTTCCGCGAGGCCCACGGGCTGGCGGTGGAGGGATGGGCGCGCGCGGGGGCCGACCGCGAGCTGTTCGCCATCGTGTCCGAATCCTATGTCGCCAAGGGCGACTTCCCTGCTGCGCTGAGGGCACGGCGCGCGGCGTTGGCACAGGCGCCGGACTCCCGCGCCGACTGGAGCCGGCTCGCCGAGATCCTGGAGATGGCCGGGGACTCGGCCGGAGCGGCCGCGGTGCGCGGGTCCTCCGCGTCCCGGATGGGAGAGGCCTCGCCATGAGCGCCCTGACCATGCGGCGCGCGGCGCTGGCCGCCCTCGTGCTCGGGATCGTGGTCTACCTGAACGCGCTCGGAAACGGGTACGCGTACGACGACCAGCACATCCTCGTCGACAACACGCGCATCCATTCCCTGGACACCTTCGGCGAGGCCATCACCGCCCCCTACTGGCCCAATCGGGAAGGGAAGGGCCTGGGGCTGTGGCGCCCGTTCGCCACGGCCACCTACGCGATCGGGTGGAACGCCTTCGACGGAAGCCCGCTGCCCTTCCACGTCCTCAACGTGCTGTTGCACGGTGTGGTCTCGGCGTTGACCGCGCTGCTCGTCGGGGCTCTGACGGCCTCGGCGCCGGCCGCGTTGCTGGGTGGGACCGTCTTTGCGCTCCACCCGGTGCACGTGGAGGTGGTCGCCAACGTGATCGGCTTTGCCGAGCTGTGGGGCGCCGTCACGTTCCTGACGGCCTGCCTGCTGTTCCTGCGGTGGCGCGAGACGGGCTTCGGCCTCGGTCGCAGCCTGGCCCTGACGGCGTTGTTCGTCTGGGGCATCCTGACCAAGGAGAGCGCCATCACGCTGCCCGGCGTCTTCTTCCTGCTGGACGGCTTCCGCGAGGACCGGGGCATCGGGGAGATCGGTCGGTACGTGCGCGAGCGCGCGCTGCTCTTCGGGACGCTCGTGGCCGGCGCGGCCCTGGTCTTCGCCGGTCGGCATGCCGTGCTGGGATCCGTGGCGGACGCCTTCCCGGCGCTGGGCGCCGATCTCCTGAAGGAGATCCCGCGCATCTGGACGCTCGGCGAGATCTGGCTGCACTACGTCCGCCTGCTGTTCCTGCCCCTGGATCTGAGCGCGGACTACTCGCCGGGCGTCGTCGACATCCACATCGGTTGGAACGCGGTCAATACCGTGGGTGCGGTGCTGGCGCTCCTGTTCCTGGTCCTGGCCCTCGTCACGTGGCGCAGCCGCACGGGCGCCCGGGCGATCGGGGCCGGCGTGCTGTGGTTCGTCATCACGATCTCGCCGGTCTCCAACTTCTTCTTCCTGTCGGGTGTGTTGCTGGGCGAGCGGACGCTCTACCTCCCGTCCGTGGGCCTCAGCCTGGCCCTGGGGTGGCTGGGCGTGCGCGCCCTGCGCGAACGCCGGGCGCTCACCGCCGCTCTCCTGTCGGTCTGGCTCGGCGTGTTCGCCGTCCGGACCTGGACGCGTACGCCCACCTGGAAGAGCATGGAGACCGTCTTCCTCACCCTGATGGACGAGCACCTGGAGGCTGGACGGGCGCAATGGGTGGCCGGCGACTCGCACTGGCAGGAGAACCAGGTGAGCGAGGCCCTGCGCAACTACCGGTATGCCATCGGCACCGTGGGGGCGGGCTACAGCCTGCTCTCGGAGGTCACGCGCAAGCTCCTGGGGCTCGAACGCTGGGCGCAGGCGGAGTTCCTGGCCCGTATGCTCGTGGCCGACCAGCCCCGCTGGGACGCCGGCTACGCGTATGTGGCCCTGGCCCTGGACGGCCAGGGGCGGCCGGAGGAGGCCGTCGAGTGGGCGGAGCGCGCCCGGGACCTGGATCCGGACGTGGCCGTCACCCACCACATGCTGTCCGGCCTGTACGCCCGCCTGGACCGGATCCCGGACGCCATCGAGGAGCGGCAGGCCGCCATCGATGCCGGCGAGGACGAACACTGGCAGCAGTGGTTCTGGCTGGCCGAGCTCCATGGGCGGCTCGGAGACACCGCCCGGGGGCGAGAGATCCTCGACTCGGCCCGGGTCCGGGACCCCGAGCCGGAGGGCCTCGCCCAGATCGACAGCCTGGCGGCGGCGTGGGGCCCCTCCTCCACGCCCTGAGCCCGGTCCTCCCCGCCTCCAGCCCGCTCCCGCCGGCCGCCCGGCGGACCCCAGGGCGCCGAAGCCCCTCCATCCCGTGGGGGTCGGCCAATCTGGCAGATCCCAACGTTCCCACCGCCCGTCACGAAGTGCCCGTGATCTGCAAGAGATTTGCAGAATCCTGCCGCACGGGGCCGGAAGAGGGGGCGGCGGCCGACCGGAGCGTACGCTCCAAGTGATTGCGGCACAAACACTTGAGTACAGACGCCCTTGGACTGGTCCTAGCCTTGCCCAAAGGCCGCCCAGCCTGGGAAGGCCCAGGGTTTCAAAAACTTCAGGGAAGTTTCACGTAAGGAGTCTGGTGATGCGGAACACCAAGGGTTTTACGCTGATCGAGCTGCTGATCGTGGTCGTGATCATCGGCATCCTGGCCGCGATCGCGATCCCGAAGTTCTCGGCGACGCGTGAGAAGGCCTACTTCGCAGCGATGAAGTCGGACCTCAAGAACCTGGCGGCGCAGCAGGAGATCTACTACGCCGACAACTACAGCTACACGACGTCCTCCACGAACCTCGGTTTCGTGGCCAGTCAGGGCGTGACGGTCGGTTCGGCCGCCACCTCTTCGGGCTGGAACGCTTCGGCGACGCACAGCGCGCTGGGTGGTACCGAGGGCTGCGCGATCTACTACGGTTCGTCCACGGCTCCGACGTCTCCGACGACGCCGTCCGCCCCGGGCGAGGTCGCCTGCACCCGCTAAGGGTGACCCCCGCGGTGTAACCGCAAGACCCTTACGCACGGCCCGGGCTCGCCCGGGCCGTGCCGGGTCCGGCGGGGCGAGAGCCGGCACCGCGAACCCCCCAGTCCCCCCCAACCGCCCATGGATGACCGAGCGATGAAGAGAGCGGGCTTCACGCTGATCGAGCTTCTGATCGTGGTGGTCGTCATCGGCATCCTCGCGGCCATCGCGATCCCCAAGTACAACTCGATGCGCGACAAGGCGCTCCTGAGCGCGCTCCGCTCGGACCTGGCCAACCTCGCCATCACCCAGGAAGCGTACTACGACGACAACTACGTGTACGCGGCCAACACGACCTCGCTGGGGATGACGGTGACGCGGGACGTCTCGATCGCCATCAACGAATCCACGAGCAGCGGGTGGGCAGCCACGGCCACCCACCCGGGTCTCGCGTCGGACAACTGCGGGATCTACCACGGCAACGCCTCCTCGGCCAACGCCTCTCCCGCCACGCAGCCTGGCATCATCTATTGCACAAAGAACTAGGCCGCCCAACCTTGGTCTGACCCGGAGGGTCGGTGGGTCCTGCCCACCGCCCCTCTTGTGCTTCCCCAGGGCGAGGTGACCAACGAGGGTGGAGTCGCAGGTAGCGCCGGACGCGGGGGTCCGGCCCGGTCCGGACCCGGAGCGGCCGTCGGTGCCCTTCAGGCGCACGCTGCTGCTCTCGATCGGCATCCTGTACGTCAGCCTGCTGGCGCTGGCCGCGGTGTCGCTCTACCTCATGCTGCCCTGGCTCGGCTCGGTGGCCCGGGGGATCCTGTTCGCCTTCGCCCTCCTGGTGCTGAGCGTCGGATTCCTGTGGGCGTTCGGAGGGGCACTGTTGAGCCGCACCCTCCTGGGTCCCCTGGACCGCCTGGTCTCGGACGCCCAGCGCATCGCCGGCGGAGACTACCGCCACCGGATCACGCCCGCGCCGACGGCCGAGCTGGCCGCGCTCTCCGAGGCGGTCAACGCCATGGCGGCCCGTCTCATCCATGACCAGGAGCTCCTGGCCGAGAACGTCCGCTCGCTGGAGGAGACGAACCGGGAGCTGATCGACGCCTCGGATGAAGTGATCCGCTCGGCCCGCCTGGCCTCGGTGGGAACCCTGGCGTCCGGCATCGCGCACGAGATCGGCAACCCGCTGTCGGCCGTCATCGGGTTCGTCGACCTGGCCCGCAGCCGGTCCGAGCGGGGGGTGATCGATCCCGATCTGCTGCAGTCCGCGCTCGAGGAGGCCCGGCGCATCGACGGGATCGTCCGGTCGCTGCTCCACTATGCGCGGCCCCGGGACGAGCAGCGCCGCCCCGTGGACACCGTCGAGGTGCTCCTGCGGGTGCGCAACCTCCTGGAGAACCAGGGGCGGTTCGATCTCGTTCCGGTGACCTGGTCGCTTCCCCAGGAGACCCCGCCGGTCGAGATGAACCCGCAGGAGCTGGAGCAGGTCATGGTCAACCTGCTCCTCAATGCCCTGGACGCCCTGGAGGGCCGCAAGGATGCCCGGATCTGGGTGTCCGTGGACGTCATGGACGGCGAGCTGTACCGGGCCCCGTCCCGGCGCGAGAGCGATCCTCCCGGAGTGAACTACAGTCACCGGCGGCGGATCAGCTGGGACGCCGGAGGGCTGCGGGTCGAGCCCCTCCAGATCACGGAGCGCATCGTCACGATCACCGTGCGGGACAACGGCCCCGGGATCCCGGAGGACCATGTCCCCCAGTTGTTCGACCCGTTCTTCACCACCAAGGAGCCGGGCAAGGGAACGGGGCTGGGTCTTGCCGTTTGCTCGCGTCTGGTCGAGGGTATGGGGGGCCGAATCGAAGGGGGCAACCACGAGGAGGGAGGTGCGCGCTTCCTGGTGCGTCTGCCGGTGGTCGATCCCGGCGAAGCGGGGGCCCTGGCGGTCGAACCCATGGAGGGGCAGGAGAGCGCGTGAAAATCCTCGTCGTCGACGATGATCCGGGACTCCGGAAGTCCCTGACCATGATCCTGAAGGATGCCGAATACGAAGTGCTGACGGCGTCCGCTGGCGAGGACGGACTGCGGATCGCTGCGGCCGCGGAGCCCGACATCATCCTCACCGACGTCCGCATGCCGGGCATGGGCGGTCTGGAGTTCCTGGACGCCTACAAGGAGACGCGGGGGGACGCGCTGGTCCTCGTGATGACCGCGTATGGCAGCCAGGATCTGGCGATCGACGCCATGAAGCGCGGCGCCTACGACTACCTGCCCAAGCCGTTCGGCGCCGACGAGGTCCTCCTCACGGTCAAGAAGGCGATGGAGCGTGAGAAGCTCCGCCGCGAGGTCGGGCGTCTCCGGGCCCAGGTGCGGGCGGATCGGCGGTTCGGGGATATCGTGGCCCGCGCTCCCGCCATGGTCCGTGCCCTCGAGATCGCCTCCAAGGTGGCGCCCCATCCCTCGCCGGTGCTCATCACGGGCCCGAGCGGGACCGGAAAGGAGCTGGTCGCGCGCCTGATCCACCAGGAGAGCGACCGCCGCGACCTGTCGTTCATCCCCGTCAACTGCGGGGCGATCCCGGAGACCCTGCTGGAGTCCGAGTTCTTCGGCTACGTGCGGGGGGCGTTCTCGGGCGCCGAGCGCGACAAGCCCGGTCTGTTCGAGGTCGCCGACAAGGGCACGCTCTTCCTGGACGAGGTGGGCGAGCTGCCCGCGAGTCTGCAGGTCAAGCTGCTGCGCGCGCTGCAGGAGGGGGAGATCCGGCGCGTGGGCGGCACCGAGAGCCAGCGCGTGGACGTGCGGGTCATCTCGGCCACCAACCGTCAGCTGCGCGAAGAAGTGGAGAAGGGCAACTTCCGCGAGGATCTCTACTACCGTCTCGCCGTCGTGCCCATCTATCTGCCTCCGCTGCGCGAGCGTCCCGAGGAGATCCCCGATCTCGTGCACTTCTTCATCGATCGCCACTCGGAGCGGCTGCGCATTCCCGTGACCGGGATCGAGCCCGAGGGCATGGAGGTGCTCCTCAAACACGCCTGGCCCGGGAACATCCGTGAGCTCGAGAATCTGCTCGAGCAGGCGATGGTGCTCTCCGACCGTCCGGTGCTGCGGGCGGAGGACCTGCCCGACCGCCTCCGGCGGCCGGACGTGCCGGGCGTCGCGGGAGTGACCACCGAGAGCGGCGACGACCTCTCGGTCAAGCGCCACACGGCGTCGCTGGAGCGGAGCCTGATCCAGCGGGCGCTGGAGCGCACGGGCGGCAACCGCACGCATGCGGCCGAGCTGCTCGAGCTGTCCCCGCGGGCGCTGCGCTACAAGATCCGGGACTACGACCTGGAGTAGGGGGCGGTAACGTCCGGCCCGCCGCGGGCTCGGGCGAACGGCCGGTCCTTCCATCCCCGCGCCCACGCGTCGTGCCCATCGTTCCGCCATGGAACGTGGCTTCACGCTGGTCTCGCTCGTGGTGGCCCTGGCGCTCGTCGCCCTGGTGCTCGCCGCCACCCTCCCGCGGGTCGCGCGCCAGCGCGACCGCCTGGCCTGCATCGCCGCCCGGGATGCGCTGATCGCCCGCGCGGAGCGGACCCGCAGCGAGGCGACCCGCCTCGGCTCGGCCGCCCTGATCGTCGATCCCGACTCCGCCCGCGTCTGGTGGGAGACCGCCGGACATCCCCGCGACACCCTCGACCTGCGGCGCGCCTTCGGCGTCGACGTGGTCCAGCCGACGGGTCGCACCCTGCATCTCGCGTTCGATCGGCTGGGCATCGGTCGCTTCGCCTCGGCGACCATCGTGCTGGCCCGGGGCACCGAACAGGCGTCGGTGGTCGTGTCCAGCTACGGGAGGATGGCGCGATGAGGCGGGAGACCTGCGCGGGAGACGGCGGGGGCCCCGCAGCGCGGGCGCGAGCCGATCGCGCGGGTACGCTGCTGGTGGAGGCGGCGCTGGCGCTCGTGGTGTTGGAGGTTCTCCTCGTCACCACCCTGGGGAGCACGGTGAAGGCGACCCGCACGCTGGCGGAAGCGGGTCTGCGTCACCACGCCTTGCGCGAGGCGGAGGCGCTGGCCGACTCGCTCGCCTGGATGGGACTCCGCGGATCGGGCGTCCACACGGGCGCCTGGGGCCGCCTGGAGTGGGCGGCCAGCGGTAGCGCCCTCGCGGTCGACGTCTTCGGACCGGGCGGAGCCGCGACCCCGTGGACCCGGCTCCAGGCGGTGCTGCCGTGAACCGGGTGGGCGCCGTCGGATTGGAGTGGGTCGTGGGCGTCCTGCTCGTCCTGGCGCTCGCGGCGGTCGGCTTCGGAGCGCTCTCCCTGGTGCAGCGCACGCTGCTCGATGGAGTGCGTGTCTCCGAGTCCGCGACGGTGTTGGCCGACGTCTCGCGGATCGTGGGCGACGAGATCCGCGCGGGCGTGGCCGCACGCGATTGGAGCGTGCACGGCGGCGACTCCGTGGCCCTGCGCGCGTTCCGCGGAACGGCCGTGGTCTGCGCGAGCAACGGTGCCGATCTCTCGGTCTCCTACCGCGGGGACCGCGCGGTGGACACCGCCAAGGACTCCGTGCTCGTGCTCGATGGAGACGCGCGATGGGCCGTTGCGGCCGTCACCCGCGTCACGCGGGCTCCGGGAGCGTGTGGAGCGGCGGGGGACCAGCGCTGGCGTCTGGACCGGGTGATCGCACACGCCAGCGTCGGACGCGTCTTCGAGCGCGGGGCGTACACGTTGGCTGCGTCCAGCCTGCGCTACCGCCGGGGGCTCGGTGGACGGCAGCCCCTGACCTATGCCCGCCTGGATTCGGCCGGCACGGGCTTTCGTCCCGCGGGCACGGGGGGCGTCGGCGTGGAGCTGGTGCTCGCGGGCGTCCGCGGGAGCGCCGCTCGGCAGACCCGGACCTTGTGGCCGCGGAGTCCGCGTCCGTGATTGATCGACGCGGTGTCGCGCTCGTCCCGCTCCTGCTCTTGATGGCCGGTATGCTGGTGTGCGCCGGTGCCGTCGTGTCGCTCGGCGTCGCGGCGCGCGCCGGAGTGGCGGTGGAGCGCGAGCGCGTTCAGGTGCGTCTCGCGGCCGAGGCCGGGCTCCGCGGACTGGGCCTGGGAGCGGCCGAGCTGGCCCTGCTCCCCGGGCCCGCGGTGGGCCACGGCGTGGGGACGCTCCCGGGCGGCGTCACCTGGACGCGTGATCTGCAGCGCCTCTCCCCGGAGCTCTTCCTGTTCCGGGCCGAGGGTCGGGCCCCGCCCGCTCCGGCTCGACGTCTCCTGGGCCGCGTCCTGTGGCGTCCCGACCCCTCCGTCCGGCTGTCCCGGTTCGCTGCGGTGCTGACCGCAGGCGGTCCGGCCGTCCGGGTGCCGCCCGCCCGGGTCGACGGCGACAGCGTCGCCCTGTCGCCTCCGGGTTGGCCGTCGGCGGTGTGCGCGGCGGCTGCGCCCGCAGTGGCCGCGTCCTTCCCGACGGGCACGCTCCCCCCGGTCGGCACGGCGGTCCGGGGCCCCGGAGCGGGCCCGCTGGATGTGGCCGACCTCGTCGCCCGGGCCATCCCCGTGCCGGGTCCCGCGCTGGCCCCCGCCCCCGTGGCCACCGGCGGCGTCTGCTTGGCTGGCCCGGGCAACTGGGGTTCGCCCGGCGACCCCCTCGGACCGTGTGGAGGGCACTTCCCGCTGCTGGGGGCGGACGCGCCGCTGCGCGTCACCGGCGGGGAGGGGCAGGGCATCCTCGTCGTGGATGGCGACTTGACCCTCGAAGGTGGAAGCCGTTTCGCGGGCATCCTGCTCGTCGCCGGGACCCTCACGGTGCGGGGCGGGGCCCGCGTCGAGGGCTTCGCGCAGACGGGGGCCGGAGCCCAGGTGGTTGGGGGGGGCGTGATCCTGGGGTCGGCCTGTGCGGCCTGGCGGGCGCTCGAAGGTCTGGCCACCGCCCTCCCGGGCATACCCCTCCCGGACGGCGGGTGGATCGAGCCCCTCTGAGCGGCTCCGGAGGACCGCCTTCCGGGGCAAAGGTTGCCCCGGAGGGAGAAAAAGGTGTCCGCGGGGGCACCCGCGGCCGGGGCCGCAACGGCACCGTGGCGGGGTTTCCGGCTGGCACGGAATTCGTACTGACGCAACGCGCTCTGCAGCGCCGCAACACCCTTCCAGGGTAGCGGTCGGCCTCCGGGGGGAGGTGCGGAGCGCGGTTCCGGGCGGTCCTGCCCGACCTGTTGTGGCGAAGTGCGGGAACGCTACCGGATACGGTGTGGCATGCTTGACACAAATTCTCGGCGCATGGTACTCTCCTCCAACTTTCTCCAGGGTTCTCGCCGGCCCTGGTTTGGTGGGACGGCAACCTAAATGGGCTTCTTTGGACGGAAGAAGAGTTCGCTCGGCCTCGACATCGGCAGCGGATTCGTCAAGCTCGTCGAGGTAGACTCGGCGGGAGGCCAGCCGGAAGTGGCGCGGGTCGCCATCCGCCCCCTGGTGCAGGACGCCATCGTGGAAGGTGAGGTCATGGATCCCGGCCTGGTAGCCGAGACGATCCGTGGCCTTTTCGACGATCTGGGCTACAAGTCCCGCGAGGTCGTCACGTCGGTGGGCGGCCACGACGTGATCATCAAGAAGATCGAGATGGATCGGATGAAGGAAGCCGACGCTCGAGAGGTGATCCGTTGGGAGGCCGAGCAGCACGTTCCCTTCGACATCAAGAGCGTCGAGCTCGACTTCCAGATCCTGGATCCCCACGGCGAGGGGCTGCAGATGGACGTCCTGCTCGTCGCCGCCAAGCGTGAGCTGGTCGACAACAAGGTCAACCTGCTGATGGAGGCCGGCGTCACGCCTCGCGTCATCGACGTGGACGCGTTCGCCCTCCACAACGCCTTCGAATTCAACTACCCCGAGGGACGCACCGGCGTAGTGGCCCTCGTCAACGTCGGTCACGAGATGACCAACGTGAACATCCTGGAGGACGGGGTTCCCGTCCTCACGCGTGACATCCCGTTCGGATCGCGGCGCATCCGCGAGGACCTGCAGCGCGAACGTGGCCTCACGGCCGATCAGGCGGAGGCGGTGCTGCAGGGCCGGGGGAACATCCCCGACCTGGAGCGCTTCGTGGAATCGAGCGCCGACGAGATCGCGGTCGGAATCGAGCGCGCCTCGGCGTTCTTGATGACCCGACAGGCCGGGGCCGGTCTGGGCCGCATCCACCTGAGTGGTGGCGGCGCCCGCATCCCGGGCATGGCCGAAGCGCTCGCCACCCGCATGAACGTGGCGACCGAGTTGGTCAACCCGTTCGAGCGCATTCCGGTGCGCCCGGACGCGCCGATGGACCTCGCGCTGGAGGAGGCTGCGCCGATGCTGCTGCTTCCGCTCGGCCTCGCGCTCCGATCCCACTAACCGGGTCGACGAACCGTGATCGAAGTCAATCTCCTCCCCGGCGGCAGGAAGCGTCAGGCCGGTGGCAAGGGAATCAAGCTCGGGCTGCCTCGCCGCAAGGGCGACAAGGCCAGCGCAGCCGCCTCCGGCCGCTCCTTCGATCCGTGGATCATGGGGTCCGCGGCCGCCGTCGCGCTCTCGCTCGGCTTGATGGGCTGGATGTTCATGGGAGCCGGGAGCCGCACGACCGAGCTCACGCTCGAGATCGAGGAGGCAGCGCGGGATTCGGCCCGGTACGCGGACCTCATCCAGCAGACGGAGGGGCTTCGCGCGCGCCGCGACACGATCAGCCAGAAGGTGGGCATCATCCAGGACATCGACGGCAACCGCTACGTGTGGCCGCACGTCATGGACGAGGTGGCCCGCGCGCTGCCCGACTACACCTGGCTCACCAGCATCGTGCAGATCGAAGGCGGTTCGGCGCCGACGTTCCGCGTCGACGGGCGCGCGGGCAACAACTTCGCGCTCACGCGTTTCATGGACAATCTGGAGGCGTCGCCGTTCATCCGGAACGTGCGCCTGATCACCACCGAGCGTCAGGCCGTGAACCTGGGAGGCAACGCCGGTCAGCGTGAAGTCCACCAGTTCACGCTGCAGGCTTCCTTCGACCAGCCGCCGCCGGAGCTGATCGAGACCGTGCCGCTGTTCTCGGCGAACCTGGGCGGAACCCTGGTGCCCTAGCGGCGGACCCGAAGAGACGACGATGAAGCTCATCCCGACCGAACCGAAGAAGAGGAACGCGCTCTTCATCGGAGTGCTCGCCCTCCTGGGCCTGTACGCCTTCCAGAGCTACTGGTATGCCCCCCGCAAGGAGAGCATCCAGGAGATGGAGGCGCGGCTCGAACAGCTCACCGACCAGAACCGCCGCGCCCAGATCATCGCGACGCGGGGAGGACAGGAGCTGGAGGAGCGGTTGGCGCTCTATGAGCGCCACCTGCTGCGGCTCGAGCAGTTGATCCCCAGGAGCGAGGAGGTCCCCGCGCTCCTGAACTCGATGTCCATCGAGGCCCGTCAGAACGACGTCGAGCTGGCGTTGATGCGCCCCGACCCCGAATCCGAGACGACCGAGCACTATACCCGCACGGTCTACCAGATCGGCGTCACCGGCAACTATCACAACGTGGGCCGGTTCCTGGCCGCGATCGCATCGCTGCCCCGCATCCTCACGCCCATCGACCTCGACATCACCGCGGCCAACCCCCAGCAGCGCGCGGGCGGAGACGCCGACGCCGATGCAGAGATCGCGGTCCAGTTCAAGATCCAGACGTACACCATTCCGCCGGAGGGCGCCCTGCCGGCGCCCGGCACCGGCGAGGGCATCGCCGCCGGAGGTGGAGCATGAGGTCCACGGCACGTTCCCTGGGCCTGCTGATGGGCCTGGTCGCGATCTCCGCGCCCGGGCTCGCGGCCCAATCCGGTGATCCGGGCTCGGGTCCGCCGCCGGACACCTCGGGCACGGAGCTCGTCTTCGAGCGAGAGGTGTTCGCCTATCCCAGCTTCGCGCGCAGGAACCCCTTCAGCCCGCTCGTGTCCGGCAACGACACCGAGCCCCGGTTCGAGGAGCTGGTTCTCCTGGGCGTCATCTACTCCACGGATCCCGCCGCCAGCGTTGCGCTGCTGAGCGTGGATACGCAGCAGGGGGCCACGGCCCGGACCTTCCGCGTCCGGCGCGGTGACCGTCTCGGGAACACGCGGGTGCTGCAGATCCAGCGCACGCGGGTCCTGGTCGAAGTGGAAGAATTCGGTCTCACGGAACAGAGGGCCCTCGAGGTGAAGCGGCCCGGCCAAGGAGGGTCACGATGACCGCTATCCTGACGGCGGTTCTTGCCGTCGCGGTGTTCGGCGGAGATCCGGTCAAGAGGCTCGACGTCCTGCCCAATGCGGAGCGGACCGAGATCATGATCGGCATCGAGGGCGAGGTACAGGTTCGCGATTTCACCCTCGAGGCGCCGCAACGCCTGGTGGTCGACCTGCTCGGGGCCGTGCACGCCCTGCCGCGCGCCAACTACCTGGACATCAACCGCGGTGGAGTCCGGGCGGTCCGGACCAGCCAATATTCGGCGGACGTCGTCCGGGTGGTGGTCGAGCTCGACCACGCGGTGCGCTACGAGGTCGAGTCGGGGGGTGGCTTCGTCCGCCTCTCCCTGGAGGGCCCGGGAGGCGGGTTCGAGCCCTGGTCCACCGCCGAGGGACTGCCGAGCACAGCTCCGACGCCGGCCGCCGACGCTCCGACGGCCGACGCCGTGGATGCGCTGTTGGCCTCGCCGGCCGTGCAGCAGATGGAAGCCACACGCTCCAGCGCGCTTCCCCAGGAGGCGCGCCGCATCACGGTCTCCTTCTCCGAGACCCCGATCCGGGACGTGCTCTTCACCTTCGCAGAGTTCGCGGGACGCTCGATCGTCGCCGGAACGAACGTCCAGACGAGCGTCTCGGCGGACATCCGGGACCAGCCCTGGGACGTGGCCCTGCAGACGATCCTGGAAGCCCAGGGACTGGCGGCGCGCGAGATGGAGACCGGGATCATCCGGGTCGACAACATCGAGAACCTCAGCCAGCGCGAGACCATCGAGGCGCTGGTCACGCGGCCGTTCCGCGTCAACTACGCGGCGGCCGAGGAGCTGTCCCAGTCCATCTCCGGCCTCCTCAGCGAGCGTGGCCGCGTGACGGTCGGCAGCGGGACCAACACGGTGATCGTCACCGACGTCCCGCGGGTGCTGGATGCGGTGGAGGACCTGATCGGCCAGCTGGATGTGCGCACGCCGATGGTCAACATCTCTGCCAAGATCATCTTCGTGAACCGGACCGACCTGGACGAATTCGGCATCACGTACGACCTGAAGGACTCGCGCGGCAACCAGCTGAACGTTCTGACGCCCGGTGCCATCGACGCGGACGGCGACGGGCAGCTCGAGCTGCCCGACGAGCAGGTGGAGCGCGGGACCGACGTGATCAGCCTGGGCGGGAGCTCCGTGGCCGCGCTCGGGAACGCCCGCAACCGGTTGCCGAGCCCGGCGCTGAGCGTGCTGACGTCCCTGCTGGTGGGCCGCTATACGCTGATCAACTTCATCGACGCGCTCGAGTCGCTCGACCTGAGTGAGGTGCAGGCCGCTCCGACCCTGACGGTGATGGACAACAAGGCCGCCCGGGTGCTCGTCGGTGAGCGGACGCCGCTGCGCGTCGTCGACCTGGGTTCGCAGGGTGGCGGTGGCGGGGGCGGTGGCGGTGCCGGCGGGAACATCCCGCAGGCCACCGTCCAGCTCCAGGAAACGGGCATCAAGCTGGACGTCACGCCCCACGTCACGGCAGGCAACAACATCCTGCTCGACCTGCGGGCCGAGCGCTCCGCGGCCGAGCTGGCCCAGTCGGACGCCGGCTTCATCTTCCGCACGCAGGAGGCGGAGTCGCGGGTGCTCGTCGAGGACGGCGAGACGGTCGTCATCGCCGGTCTGACCATCTCGGAGCGCACGGAGTCCCGTTCGGGAATCCCGCTCCTCATGAGCCTGCCCGTCGTCGGGCGCCTCTTCCGCGTGACGCGGGAGCAGGAGATCCAGCGTGACCTGATCATCCTGGTCACGCCCCAGATCGTTCGCAACGACGGGTAAGCCACCGGAGCCTGATCAATGATGTCTAGAATGATGTCGCGGCCGAGGCGCCTTGCTCGCCTCGGTCTGGGGACGGCTGCGACGCTGGTTCTCTTCGGGTGCGAAGGGGAGAACCTGTTCCAGCCCGGTGCGCGGGGCGGCTCGGACGCCAATCCGCCGTCCGTGGAGATCGTCGAGCCGCGCGATCCGGCCGCCAATCCGATCGGCGACTCGTTGCTGGTCGCCGCGTCGATCGAGGACAACGGCGGGGTCGACTCCGTCCGCTTCGAGGGCTACGCCTTCCGCGGTGACGCGTCGCTCGGTACCGACACGATCATCGAGCGCTTCATCTCCAAGACGGTGCCGCTCGACCAGGCCACCGATACCGTGGTGCGCCGCTACCTGCTGCCCACCGCGGACAGCACCCGCGAGACGGCGCGGCTGATCGTGACCGCCTTCGATCGGAGCGGAAACGCCTCCTCCGACACGCTGCAGCTCATCCTGGGCGCTCCCCGGGTCCGGCTGCTTAACGTGACGGAGGGGCAGCGCATCCTCTCCGGTCTGGGCCTGGCCGTCCGCATCGAGGCCTACGACCCGAACGGCATCGTGCAGGTGCAGCTGCGTTCACGCGGCGCCGCCGATCAGACACTCACGCGGACGTTCAATCCGCCGCAGGACTCGATCGCGTTCGACACGTCCTTCGTGGTGCCGGATGCGGCCGTGGGCCCGCTGCAGCTGGAAGCTGCGGCCCGGAGCACGCTGGACGTCGAAGGTGTGGACGGCCCGGTCACGCTGGTGGTCGTCTCCTCCTCCGCGGCGGACACGATCCGCCCGTCGGGGAAGATCGCCCTGGACGCGCCCACGCGGATGGAGCTCGGCGACTCGGTCCGGGTGACGGTCAGCGGCTTGGACGATCCGCAGGGCAGCGGGATCCGGCGGGTCGGCTACACCGCGTTCGCCATCTCGCCGACGCGGGGTGACACGCTGATCCGCTCGGGTGAGCGCACCTATGATCCGGCACGGACGGGCAACGTCCAGGAGACGTTCTCCTTCGCGCCCTTCAACGTCGATTCGCTCTCGCTGCCCGACACCCTGGTGTTCGAGGTGGTGGGCTACCTGATCGACGGGGACGACAACTGTTCCGCCGCGGTCGGAAGCGCGACCAACCAGAGCATCGCGTGCGTGAGCCTCGGCAGCGGCGAGATCGTGGCCCAGCAGGCTTCGGCCGAGCGTCTGGTGCGCTCGATCGTGGCCGGGCGCACGGTGCGTCTGCCGGCGGGCGGCTTGATCATGGACGCGGTGGTCGACACGGCCCGTCGCAATCTGTGGCTCAGCAACATCGACCGGGATCAGGTCGAGGTCTTCCGTCTCCAGGAGGAGCGGTTCATGGACCCCGTCCCGGTCGGCGCGGAGCCCTGGGGGCTGACGCTGAACCGCGCTGAGGACACCCTCATCGTGGCGAACTCGGGCGGCACCAACATGTCGAACGTGTGGCTCGGGCCGATCGACCCGTTCAACCCGTACGACGCACACGTGGAGGACGGCAACCGCCGATTCCTGACGCCCGACGTGTACTTCTTCGACGTCGAGCGTGCCCTGGACGACACGGGTGCCGAACGCCACAACGTCTTCGTGGTGCCCGACGCCTCGCCGCCCGGATTCTCCGATCGGCCGCAGTACATGGCCGTCGATTCGACCGGCCGCATCCTGTACTCCACGCGGACCTCGCTGCTCGGGGACCTGGGCACCATCCGACGGGCGTTCGTGCCGGCGGGCGGTTTCCGGACCGAGGTGGTGATGTTCTACGAGCACTCCCGCCTGCTGGAGGCCCCGGACTTCACGGCCATCGGGAACATCGACGACATCGGGATCTCGCTGTCGGTCCCGGACTCGAGCGGAATCCAGAACGACCTGGCCACACTGGTGGACCACGTTCCGGGGACGAACACGGTCATCACGGGCGGCCCGGCGCCGTTGCAGCAGGCCATCGCCGATCTCGCGGCCGCCGGCTCGGACATCGTGGCCGGGACCGGTCGCTGGAACGTGCCGGGCATGACCTTCCTCGACACGACGTTCGTGGCCGCCTCCGGCGACCGCGGGTGGGTGGTCTTCGGTGAAGGGTCACGCCAACCCGTGGGCCGGGTCATCATGTACCAGGCCTCGACCGATCGCATCAGTGACGTGGTGTCGGTCACCGACCTCATGACCAATCCGAGCGAGGAGGTTCGTGGGATCGGGCTCAACAACGACGGCACGCTCGGCGTGGCGCGCGGCAACCAGGCGTACTTCTTCTCCACCGACCTGCGTCTGCAGGGTGTCGCGGATCTGCCCGGCGGCGGCTCCGGCGCTGCCCTGCATCCGCTGCACGCGAACTACCCGACGCTGCAGTCGCCCGGGCAGTACGACCCGGACACGCACCTGGCCTTCCTCGGCACGGGCGAGGGCACGATCGACATCATCGATGCATTCCACTTCAATCGACTGGGTCGCATCTTCATCCGCGACGTGATGTCGGGTCCGCTGCGGGCGGCGCTGCCGTTCCCGGAGGACAACGCGGGTCTGCAGTGCCAGACGAAGCCCGTCTTCAACAGCTCGGGCCGCCTGATCGGGAACGCGCTGGACATCTTCGCCGACGTGTCCGGCCTGGTGCCGTACCCGGCCGAGGGCGGACCCTCGGAGGATCGCTGTGTGGCCCTGAAGCTGTACGGGGTCACGAGTGGCGGTGGCGTGGTCGTGATCGACGTCCGCAAGGGCGATATCCTGAAGAACCACCCGGCACGCTGATCGAGGCATCTTCGGCGCTGCCAGCATCGTCAGGGCCCGGCTCCCTTCGGGGAGTCGGGCCCTTGCCGTCCCCTCTCGGAAGGGGGCGGGGGTGGACGGACCGCACCGGCGTCCTACTTATATAGTCATGAGCATTTTCCACTTCCGCACCGCGGGCGAGTCCCACGGGCCCGGCCTCGTCGCCCTGATCGAGGGGGTCCCGGCGGGTCTGCGCCTGGAGGCGGACCGCGATATCGATCCCGAGCTGTCCCGCCGGCAGATGGGCTACGGTCGGGGTCGTCGCATGCGGATCGAACAGGACCGGGTCCAGGTGCTGTCCGGCATCCGGCTGGGCGAGACGTTGGGCTCACCCATCGCGCTCCTGGTCTGGAATCGCGACCACGAGAACTGGTCGACGGCGATGGGGGCGGCTCCTCCACCGGCGGACGTGAACCCCAAGGCCCTCAAGCCGGTGCACCTGCCGCGTCCCGGCCACGCCGACATGGCGGGGGTGCTCAAGTACGACCGCCGCGAGGCCCGGGACATCCTCGAGCGCGCCAGCGCCCGGGAGACCGCCGCGCGCGTGGCCGCGGGCGCCGTGGCCAAGCGGTTGCTGTCCGACCTGGGCGTCACGGTCGGAAGCCATGTCCTGTCCATCGGCGGGGTGGAGGCCCGGATCCCGGAGCTCCTGCCGCCCGACCTGAACGGCGCCGCGGATGCGTCGCCGGTCCGGGTGCTCGACCCCGACGCCGAGGCGCGGATCATCGCCGCGATCGACCGGGCGAAGGAGGACGGGGACACCCTGGGCGGGATCTTCGAGGTGGTCGTGCAGGGGCTCCCCGTCGGTCTGGGGAGCCACGTGGCCTGGGACCGGCGCCTGGACGGCCGGCTGGCGGCCGCGTTGATGTCCATCCAGGCCATCAAGGGCGTGGAGATCGGGCCGGGCTTCGAGAACGCACGCCGGCCCGGGTCCGGGGTCCATGATGCCATGGACAACGCCCCCGGGAACCGCTTGAGTGGAGGGGTATCACGCGCCACCAACCGGGCGGGGGGGTTGGAGGGGGGCATGACCAACGGGGAGCCGCTGGTGGTGCGGGCGGCCATGAAGCCGATCGCTACCTTACGGACCCGGCTACCGAGCGTGGACCTGCGGGACGGCTCGGTGCGCGATGCGGCGGTGGAGCGGAGTGACGTCTGCGCCGTGCCGGCGGCCGCCGTGATCGGGGAGGCCATGGTGGCCCTCGTCCTCGCGGACGCCGTGCTGGAGAAGTTCGGCGGGGACTCCATGACCGAGTTGGTCCGCAACCACAGGACCTATGTGGAGGCCCTGGCCGAGCGGATCCGCGACCGCGGCGGGCCGGCGCTGCACGCGGAAGCGGGATGAGACCGGCTCCGCGCCGGGTGGTCTTGATCGGATCGATGGGCAGCGGCAAGAGTACGGTGGGGCCCGTCCTGGCGGACCTGCTGGGATGGGCGTTCGCGGATGCGGATGCGGAGCTGGAGCGGGAGGCCGGACAGAGCGTCGCGGACGTCTTCGCCGCCGAAGGCGAAGCCGGCTTCCGCAGGCGCGAAGCGGCCACGATGCGGCGGCTGCTGGAACGCGACGGCCTGGTCGTCGCATCCGGCGGCGGCTGGGCAGCCCAGGCCGAGGCCTGGGAGGCCCTGGATGCGGATACGCGCACGGTCTGGCTGCGGGTGGGCCCTTCCGTCGCCCACCGCCGCGTGCGGGAGGACGCAGGACGCGCCCGCCCGTTGGTGTCGGGTCCCGACCCGTTCGGGACCGTCGAGAGGCTGATCCAGGCCCGCGCGCCGTGGTACGGGCGTGCGGACCTGGTCCTGGAAACGGACGATGCCGGGCCGCGTGAGATCGCGGAGCGGATCGCGAGAACCATGAAGGAGACGCCGTGAAGCTGGTCATCGTGGAGTCGCCCGCGAAGGCGAAGACCATCGAGAAGTTCCTCGGTCGCGACTACAAGGTCGCGGCGAGCTATGGGCACATCCGGGATCTGCCGAGCTCGGCTTCCGAGATCCCGTCGCGCTACCGCAAGAAGTCGTGGGCGCGCCTCGCGGTGGACACCGAGGGGGACTTCCAGCCCATCTACGTGGTGCCCAAGGAGAGCCAGGCCCGCCTGAAGGACCTGAAGAAGCTGGTGCAGAAGGCGGACGAGCTGCTCCTCGCGACGGACGAAGACCGCGAGGGCGAATCCATCTCCTGGCACCTGCTGGAGGTGCTGGAGCCCGAGGTCCCGGTCCGCCGCATCACGTTCAACGAGATCACGCGCCCGGCCATCCAACGCGCCCTGGAGCGGCCGCGCGACGTGGACGCCCGCCTCGTGCAGGCCCAGGAGGCCCGCCGCATCCTCGACCGGCTGTTCGGCTACGAGCTGTCGCCCGTGCTGTGGAAGAAGGTCCGCACCAAGCTGTCCGCGGGTCGGGTGCAGAGCGCGGCGCTTCGCCTGGTGGTGGAGCGCGAGGAGGAGCGTCAGGCCTTCAAGAGCACCGCGTACTGGGACGTGGTGGCGCGCTTCCTCGGGGGGGATACGCCGTTCACGGCCCGGTTGACCGCGATCGGCGACCGGCGCCTGGCCACCTCCCGCGACTTCGACTCGATCACGGGCGACCTGGCCGACGGCGCGGATGTCCTGGTGCTCGACCAGGCCGGGGCGGAGGCCGCGGCGGAGGCCTCGCGCCAGGCGCTGCCCTGGACCGTCACCCGCGTCGAGCGCAAGGAGACGCGTCAGCGGCCGCAGGCCCCCTTCACCACGTCGACGTTGCAGCAGGCGGCCGGCTCGCGCCTGCGCATGAGCGCCAAGCAGACCATGCGGGTGGCGCAGGCGCTCTACGAAGGGATCGACCTGGGGGAGGGGGAGCGCGAAGGGCTCATCACGTACATGCGGACCGACTCGGTCCACCTGAGCGACGAGGCCATCCAGGCGGCCGGCACGCTGATCCGGAAGCGGTTCGGGGACGCCTATCACGACGGGCCCCGCTACTACCAGACCAAGGCCAAGGCGGCCCAGGAGGCACACGAGGCCATCCGGCCCACCGTGCTCTCCCGCACGCCCGACTCGGTGGCGCGCTTCCTGACCAAGGAGCAGCTCGCCCTGTACGATCTGGTGTGGCGCCGCGCGGTGGCGTCCCAGATGGCCGACGCCCGGATCGACCGCACCACCGTGGACCTGGAGGCGCGTCCGGCGGCCGGGTCCGACGCGGCCGCCGTGCACCACTTCCGCGCCAACGGCTCGGTGCTACGGTTCCCCGGCTTCCTGGCCGTACTGGAGACCGAGCGCGAGGATCAGCTGCTGCCGGAGCTCGCCGAGGGGGCGACCGTCGGCGACGAGGCCTCGGGCATCCCGCTGGACGCGCTCGAGCCCGAAGGCCACGAGACCCGCCCGCCGCCCCGCTACACGGAAGCGACGCTCGTGCGTCGCCTGGAGGAGGAGGGGATCGGGCGCCCGTCCACGTACACGCCCACCCTGTCCACCATCCAGGACCGGCAGTACGTGGTGAAGAAGGGCAGTCAGCTCGTCCCGACGTACGTGGGCATGGCCGTGATCCGTCTGCTCCGGCAGCACTTCGGCCCCTACGTGGATCTGGCGTTCACGGCCCGCATGGAGGACACGCTGGACGAGATCGCGTCCGGGGACGTGGACTCCGTCGACTTCCTCTCCGCCTTCTACCGCGGGGACGACGGCGATCCCGGCCTGGTGCGCTCCATCGAAGAAGAGCTGCCGCGCATCGAATACCCGCAGATCCCGGTGGGCCACGATCCCGAGAGCGGCGATCCGCTCTTCGTCCGGATCGGCAAGAGCAGCATCTTCGTGCAACGCGGGGACAGTGACGAACGCGCCACCGTTCCGCTCGAGGTGCTGATCGACGAGCTGACACCCGAGAAGGCCACCGAGATCCTCGCACAGCGCTCCCGGGCCGACGACCCCATCGGGACCGACGACCGCACCGGCCTGCCCATCTATCTGAAGATCGGCCCCTATGGGCCCTACCTGCAGCTCGGTGAGGACGACGACAACGGCAAGCCCAAGCGCGCCAGCCTCCCCCGCGGCATGGGCCCCGAGACCGTCACGCTCGAGTTCGCGCGCAAGCTGCTGTCCCTTCCGCGCTCCCTGGGTACGGATCCCGACACCGGCCACGAGGTGCTCGCCGGCCTCGGGAGGTACGGGCCCTACGTCAACCGCGAGCGCGTCTACCGGAATCTGCCGTCGCTCGACCGCGTCTTCGAGATCGGCCTGGCGGAGGCCGTGGAGCTGATCAACACCAAGCCCAAGCGGGGCAAGACGGTGTTGAAGGCGCTCGGCGCCCACCCCGAGAGCGGGAAGGAGGTCGAGGTCCTCGAGGGTCGCTACGGCCCCTACGTCTCGGATGGCAAGCTGAACGCGTCCATCGCCAAGGACCGGGATCCGCAGGACGTCACCATGGACGAGGCGGTGCAGCTCCTGGAGGACGCCTCCAAGCGCAAGAAGGCTCCGGCGCGGCGGAAGCGGTCCCGCACGTGAGCCGCGCCGTGGTCACGGTCGTCGGGGGTGGGCTCGCCGGCTGCGAGGCCGCGCTGCAGCTCGCCGCCCGCGGACGGGCGGTGCGGCTGTTCGAGATGCGGCCGCACGTGCGCACGCCCGCCCACCAGACCGAGGGGCTGGGTGAGTTGGTCTGCACCAACTCCTTCAAGAGCGAAGACCCCGCCAACGCGCACGGACAGCTCAAGCGAGAGATGGACCGCCTCGGCTCGGTCCTGCTGCGCTGCGCGCGCACGGCGCGGGTGCCCGCCGGATCGGCCCTGGCCGTGGACCGGACCCGCTTCTCCGAGGCCATGACCGGCGCGGTGGCTGCCGAGCCGCTCATCGAGGTGTGCCGGGAGGAGGTGCGCACCCTGCCGGAGGGACCGACCATCATCGCGACCGGCCCCCTCACGTCCGACGCCCTGTCGGAATCCATCCGCGCGCGGCTGGGGGAGGACGGGCTGGCGTTCTACGATGCCATCGCGCCCATCGTGCACCGGGAATCCCTGGACGAAGGCATCGTCTTCAGCGCCGGCCGCTTCTCGGAGTCGGACGACTACCTCAACTGCCCCTTCTCGCGGGACGAGTACGAAGCGTTCATCGATGCGCTGCTCGCGGGCGAGGTGCATACCGGCCATGACTGGGACAGCGTCCCGTACTTCGAAGGCTGCCTCCCCATCGAGGTGATGGCCGAACGCGGGCGTGACACGCTGCGCTTCGGGCCCATGAAGCCCATCGGGCTCACCGACCCGCGCACCGGGCGGCGTCCCTGGGCGGTGGTCCAGCTCCGGCGCGAGGATGCGGCCGGACAGATGCTGAACCTGGTCGGTTTCCAGACGCGCATGAAGATCGGCGCCCAGGCGGACGTCTTCCGGCGGATCCCCGGCCTGGCGGACGCCGAGTTCCTGCGTTGGGGCAGCATCCATCGCAACAGCTACCTCAACTTCCCGGCCCGCCTCTCCGCGCACGGGGGCCTCCCGGACCGGCCCGACCTGGTCTTCGCGGGTCAGCTGACGGGTGTCGAGGGGTACACGGAATCCGCCGCGAGCGGCATCCTGGCCGGCCTCAACCTGGATCGGATGCTCGCGGGCCGCGCGCCGGTGGTGCCGCCCCCCACGACGATGCTGGGCGCCCTGTACCGGTACCTCCACGGCGCCGAGCCGGGCCGCTTCCAACCGATGAATTCCAACTGGGGTCTGGTCGACCCCCTCGCCGATCCCCCGCGCGGGAAGGTGGAGCGGCGGGCGGCCCTGGCCGAGCGCGCCGAGGTCGACTTCGCCGCGTGGGTGTCCCGGGAAGGGGTGGCCCCACCCCTGGCGGCGGTGGGTGGGCACGCCTGAGGCTGCCGATCCCGTGCGGCGGGACGTGGAGCGGTTCCTGGTGCATGTGCGGGACGAGCGCCGCCTCTCCCCGCACACGGTGAGCGCCTACGCCCGCGATCTCGACGCCTTCTGCGCCTTCCAGGACGAGGCGGGGGGTGCCGGGAGCTGGAGCTGGACCGACGTCGATCGTCGACGCATCCGCTCCTTCATGGGCGCGGGCACGCGCGCGGGCCTCGACCGCCGCACGGTGGCGCGCCAGGTGTCCGCGCTGCGGAGCTTCTTCCGCTTCCTGCACCTGGACGAGCGGGTGCCGGCCAATCCAGCCCGGACGGTCCGCTCTCCGCGGATGGAGCGCCGGTTGCCGGGTCACCTGTCCCGCCCCGAGATCGAGCGACTCTTCGAGGATGCGGCCCTCCGGGCCGGGGAGAACACGCTCGAGGGCACGCGGGATCTGGCCATGCTCGAGCTGCTGTACGGCAGCGGTCTGCGGCTGTCCGAGCTCCAGGCCATGGACGTCGGGGACGTGGATGCGAAGGGCGGCCAGGTGCGGGTGCGTGGGAAAGGTCGCAAGGAGCGCATCGTACCCGTGACGGGCTCGGCGCTCCGGGCGCTCGCCCGCTATCTGCCCCGACGGCTGGACGCCCTGGACGGTACGACGACGGACGGAGCGGCGCTCTTCCTGAGCCGGCGCGGCCAGCGTCTCTCGCGGCGCACCATCCAGCGGCGCGTCCGCGAGCGCCTGGGCACGGCCGCCGCCGATGCCGGGCTCAGCGTGCACTCGCTCCGGCACTCCTTCGCCACCCACCTGCTGGACGCGGGGGCCGACCTCCTGGCGGTCAAGGAGCTGCTGGGACACGTCTCGCTGTCCACGACCCGGATCTACACCCATACCTCCCGGGAACGGCTCCGGCAGGTCCACCGGGCGGCGCATCCGCGTGCCTGAGGGCCGGTCCGGAGCGTGCACCTCCGGAGGCGTGGGGGGTAGGACCTTGCCCGGCGCCGGATGGAGCCGGAGCGGCCGCGGATCGCCAACCCCTTGTGCGGAGAGAAGATGGACGAGCGTTTCCTGAGGGCCACCACCGTGATCGCGGTGCGGCAGGGCGGCCGGACGGCCATGGCCGGCGACGGCCAGGTGACCATGGGAGACACGGTGGTCAAGGTCGCGGCCCAGAAGGTCCGGGCCCTCAAGGACGGAAAGATCCTGGCCGGCTTCGCCGGCGGCGTGGCCGACGCGTTCGCGCTCTTCGAGAAGCTGGAGGAGAAGCTCGATCGCTTCCCGGCCAACCTCACCCGGGCCTGCGTCGAGCTGGCCAAGGACTGGCGCACGGATCGCTTCCTGCGCCGCCTCGATGCGCTGCTCGTGGTGGCCAGCGCCCACGAGCTGTTCCTGATCGGAGGGGACGGCAACGTGATCTCGCCGGACGATGACGTCATCGCCATCGGCTCGGGAGGTCCCTACGCGCTGGCCGCGGCCCGAGCGCTCAAGGCGCACACGGAGCTGGGGGCCGGTGAGATCGCGCGGGCGTCCCTCGAGATCGCCGCGGACATCTGTATCTATACGAATCGTCAGATCAGCGTTCTGGAGCTGGAGTGAACACAGATATCGTGGAGACGAAGCCTTCGCAGGATCTCGTTCCCGACGAGGAAGCCGGCGGGGATGCCGGTGAGCCTCTGGACGAGCTCACGCCGAAGCAGATCGTCGCCGAGCTGGACAAGTACATCGTGGGGCAGGGCGACGCCAAGAAAGCGGTCGCCATCGCGCTGCGGAACCGCTGGCGCCGTCAGCGGGTCGAGGAGACCCTCCGGGAGGAGATCGTCCCCAACAACCTGATCCTCATCGGTCCCACGGGCGTGGGGAAGACGGAGATCGCGCGTCGGCTGGCCCGCCTCGCCGGCGCGCCGTTCGTGAAGGTGGAAGCGTCCAAGTTCACGGAGGTCGGCTACGTCGGGCGCGACGTCGAGTCGATGATCCGCGACCTGGCCGACATCGCGGTGAACATGGTACGCGGCGAGCGCGAGGCCGACGTGCAGGAGGAGGCGGAGGCGCGCGTCGAGGAGAAGATCCTCGACCTGCTGCTGCCCAAGTCCGCGGAGGAGGAGCCGGCCAAGGAAGAGGCCCGGCGCGCCCCCCAGATGTTCGTCGCCGGCCCGCAGGGCGTGGAGCACCGCCCCACCGACGAGGAAGGGGTCGACGAGCGTTGGGGTCGCACGCGCGAGAAGCTGCGCACCTTGCTGCGCGACGGGCAGTTGGAAGACCGTGAGGTGGAGGTGGAGGTCCAGCAGACACCCGCTCTCGACGGGATGATGATCCCGATGGGTGGCTTCGATGGCGGCATGGACTTCAACTTCACCGAGATGCTGCAGGAGATGCTCCCGAAGCGGAAGAAGCGCCGGGTCGTCTCCGTTTCGGAGGCGCGCCGCATCCTGCTCCAGGACGAGTTCGACAAGCTCGTGGACATGGATGACGTGGTGAACGAGGCGCTCTACCGTGTGGAGGAGAGCGGGATCGTCTTCCTCGACGAGATCGACAAGGTGGCCTCCGAGCGCGGCACCCACGGCCCCGACGTGAGCCGCGGCGGGGTGCAGCGCGACCTGCTGCCCATCGTCGAGGGTTCGAACGTCCAGACGAAGTACGGGATGATCCGCACGGACCACATCCTGTTCATCGCCGCGGGCGCGTTCCATGTCGCCAAGCCCAGTGACCTGATCCCGGAGCTGCAGGGACGCTTCCCCATCCGGGTGGAGCTCAAGAGCCTGGGCCGTGAGGACTTCGTGCGGATCCTCAAGGAGCCGCAGAACGCGTTGGTCACCCAGTACGCGGCCATGGTGGAGACGGAAGGCGCATCGCTGGTCTTCACGGACGAGGGCGTCGAGGAGATCGCCCGGATCGCCATGGAGGTCAACGAGCGCATGGAGAACATCGGCGCTCGCCGGCTCCAGACCGTGCTGACCACCCTGCTGGAGGACGTGCTGTTCGAGCTTCCCGAATCGGGCGCCGCCGAGGTGCGGGTGGACCCGGACTTCGTACGCCTCCGGCTGCAGAACATCGTCGAGGACGAGGATCTGCGTCGCTATATCCTTTGATCGGTTCGTTCCAGTATCCCCCGCGCGGAAAGCGAGACCACCGTGTTGAAGCGCACGCCGCTCTTCGAGGAACACCAGGCCCTCGGGGGCAAGATCGTCCCCTTCGCCGGCTACGAGATGCCGGTCCAGTATCCGGAGGGCATCACCGCCGAGCATGAGGCCGTCCGGAAGGCGGCCGGCCTCTTCGACGTCTCGCACATGGGCGAGTTCTTCGTTCGGGGTCCGGATGCGCTGGCGTTCATCCAACACCTGGCGGTGAACGACGCCAGCCGCCTGGAGCCCGGGCAGGCGCAGTACTCCGCCATGTGTCGCCCGGACGGCGGCATCATCGACGACCTGCTGGTCTATCGGTATCCGGATCACTGGATGCTGGTCGTCAACGGTGCCCGACGCAGCGAGGACTGGGCGTGGGCCCGCCAACAGGCGGAAGCCTTCGACGTGACCCTCGAGGACCGCTCCGACCAGATCGCGCTCCTGGCGCTGCAGGGGCCGGCTGCCCCGCGCATCCTGGGCCCGCTCACCGACCTGGATCTCGAGGCGATCGGCTACTACCGCTTCGCGGAGGGAACGGTGGACGGCGTCCCGGCCACGGTGAGCCGGACCGGGTACACCGGGGAGGACGGCTTCGAGTTGTATGTGGACGAAGCGCACGCGGTGCGCCTGTGGCGACGCCTGCTGGAGGTCGGTGCCGAGCATGGGCTCAAGCCGGCCGGGCTCGGCTCCCGGGACAGCCTGCGCCTGGAGCTGGGCTACGCACTGTACGGGAACGACCTGGACGAGACGCGCAATCCCATCGAGGGGGGCCTGTCCTGGATCGTGAAGTTCGACAAGGGCGACTTCGTCGCCCGTGACGTGCTGGAGCGGGTCAAGGCGGAAGGTCCCGCCGAGCGGTTGGTGGGCCTGCGGCTGACGGAGCGGGCGTTCCCGCGCGCAGGATATGCCGTCGTGTCCGAGGGTGCCGAAGTGGGCACGCTCACGAGCGGCACGTTGAGCCCGACCTTGGGGGAAGGGATCGCCCTGGCGTACGTGCCGGCGGCCCTGGCCAAGGCCGGCACCGAGCTGGGCGTCCGCATCCGCGGTCGTGACTTCGGCGCCCGGGTCGAACGGCCGCCGTTCTATCGGGACGGTTCCATCCGCCGGTGAGCGGGGTGCGCGTGGCCCTCCTGACGGTCAGCGACGGCTGCTTCCATGGCCAGCGCACCGACGAGAGCGGCCGGGTCCTCCGGGACTGGTGTGACACCCGCGGGTGGGCGGTGGTGGATCAGACGGTGGTGCCGGACGAGACCTCCGCCATCGTGCCTCGTCTCCTCACGTGGGCGGACCGATCGGGTGTGCAGGTGGTCCTCACCACGGGCGGCACCGGGCTCGCCCCGCGGGACGTCACGCCCGAAGCCACGGCGGCCGTGGTGGAGCGGCCCGCCGCCGGGATCGCCGAGGCGCTCCGGCGCGCGGGCGCGCAGCAGACCCGCTACGCGCCGTTGTCCCGCGGCCTCGTGGGCGTGCGCGGCGGCTGTCTGATCGTCAACCTCCCGGGCAGCCCCGCCGGGGTGCGCGACGGGCTCGAGGTCCTGGAGGGCTTCGTGGATCATGCCGGCCGCCTGATCGGCGGCGACACCGAGCATCGAGCGGGCTCCGGAGCATGAGCGAGACCGTCCTCCTCTCCACCCACCGCCTGCCCGTCGCGGGTGAGCTGCGGCCAGTCTTCCAGAAGGCCGGCTACACCGTGGAGCTGCTGACGCCCGACGAGGACGTGACGGGGGTCGACGATCCCGCGCTGCTCGTCCTGACGGGCCTCGAGGGCGACCGCGCGGCCGCTCTGGTCGAGCAGGCGCAAGCGCTGGGGATCCCCACCTTCGCGGTGCTGGAGGCGGATACGCTACCGGCACGCACGACGGCGGAGCAGTCGGGGATCGACGAGCTCTTCGTCCCGCCCTGGACGGCGGACGACGTGCTCGTCATCGCGCGCACCACCATCGGCCGCCGTCGTCTGCAGGCGCTGACCGGCATCGTGGGGGAGAGCGCGCCGATCCAGCAGGCGCTCGAACGCGTCGTGCAGATCGCCCCGGTCGATTCGACCGTGCTCGTGACGGGCGAGTCCGGGACGGGCAAGGAGTTGGTGGCGCGCGGCATCCACGCGCTCTCGCCCCGGCGCCACAAACGCTTCATCGCCGTCAACGTGGCTGCGCTGCCGGAGACGCTGCTGGAGAGCGAGCTCTTCGGCCACGAGAAGGGCGCCTTCACCGGCGCCATCGATTCGCGCCGCGGCTTCTTCGAGCTCGCGGACGGAGGCACCATCTTCCTCGACGAGATCGGGGAGATGCCGCTCCAGACCCAGACCAAGCTCCTGCGCGTCCTGGAGCAGCGGGAATTCATCCGCGTCGGCGGCGAGAAGCCCATCCGCGTGGACGTGCGCATCGTGGCCGCAACCAACCAGGAGCTGGGTCGCCTGGTGGCTCTGGGCGAATTCCGCCGCGACCTCTTCTACCGTCTCAACGTGCTCAGCATCGAGCTGCCGCCGTTGCGCGAGCGGAAGGACGACATCCCCCTCCTGGTGCGTGCGTTCGTCAGCGAGATCAGCGCCCGCCACGACCGGCCCTTCGTGGGGATCACCCCGGAGGCCATGGGGATCCTGCGGGCGCATCGGTGGCCGGGGAACGTCCGCGAGCTGCGCAACCTGGTCGAGAGCATGGTGGTGCTGGCGCCCGGACGGGAGATCCGGCCCGAGGACATCCCGGACAACATCCGGTACCGGCGCGTCGAGCCGGAGCTCGTGGAGGCCCACCTGCCCGCGCCCCGTCTGGAGACGGCGCCGGTCCCGCGGCCTGCGCCCGAGCTCGAGTTCATCTTCCGCACGCTGGTCGAGCTGCGGATGGACATGGACGACCTGCGCCGGCAGTTCGAGCTCTATCAGGAGAAGGAGCGGGTGCCTGCCGCACCCGTGGCGATCGCCCCACCGGCGCCCGCGCCCGAGCCTCCGCCGGACGAGCGGGTCGTCCTCTACCGGCCCGGGCTCACCATGGAGGAGATGGAGCGGCGGGCCATCACGGCGGCGCTGGCGCAGCACGGGGGGAATCGTCGCCGGGCCGCGCGCGAGCTGGGGATCGGCGAGCGCACGCTCTACCGGAAGCTGCAGAAGTACGAGCTCGAGCCCTGAGGCGCGGCGGCGTCGTCCGCCCCGCTTCGAGCCACGGGCGTCCCGCCCGCACCGACTTCTGCGCCGACCCGCGTCCGGCCCGGGCCGACCCCTGCCACGACGCGCGGACGGGATGCACCGACCCCTGCGCCGACGCGCGGACGGGATGCACCGACCTCTGCGCCGACGCGCCGACGGGATGCACCGACCCCTGCGCCGACGCGCGGACGGGATGCGTGGCCCCTACGAGGGCGGCGGCCCGTCGTAGCGTCGCGCCGCGCGCGCCCGTACCCGCGCCCGTTCCGCTTCCACGCGCGCCAGGATGCGGTCCCAGCCCGTCTGGAGCGCGTTCCGGTACTCCACGTCCAGGTCCGACTCCAGATCGACGCGCTGATCAAAGGCGTAGAGGGCCATCTGCGTCTCCTGCTGCCGCAGACGCTGCAGGTCCCATCCGGGCGTGATCGGCACGATCGCCTGCGGTCGGAAGCGGAGACCGAGGCTCAGGAGGTTGAGGTCCTCGGGCTGGAACGGGACGTCGGGCTGGTACGAGAAGAACGAGACCAGGAAGACGTGGAGCGAGTCCTGGAGCGCACGCTCGTCCAGCTCGGCGCGTCGGGACCGGGCAAGGGAGGAGAGCCGCTGGTAGGTATCCGGAGCGGTCAGACGGATGATCGATTCGTCCAGCGGCGTCACCTTGATCAGGAGCGCCTCGTGCTGGAGATCGAGCGTGATCTCGTCCTGGCGCAGGCTGCCCAGGCCCGGCGGCACCGGCGCGACCGCCCCGCCGCCCGTCGGGGGCAACCCGTTGGCGGAGGCGGTGCAGGCGCCCACGACGGTCGCCAGCGCCGCAGCGCCCAGCCAGCGCGGGACGCGCGTCACACGCCCTCCCCGCCACCCAGGAGGGCTTCGACGGCCTCCAGCAGGGCCTCCTTCCCCTCGCCGGTCCGCGCCGAGAAGGGGAGGACCTGGCCGGGGTCCACCCCCAGGCGCGCCGCCACCTCCGCGGTGGCCTGCGCGCGCCGCTCCTTTCCCACCTTGTCCGACTTGGTGAGGACGATGAGCGTCGGCAGGCCCAGGGCCCCCAGGCGCTCGATCATCGCCAGGTCGTCGCGCGTGGGGTCGTGTCGGATGTCGATCAGCTGCACGATCCCTCGAGGCGCCCACTCCGCGCGCAGGTAGCCGTCGATCAAGGCGGCCCACCCTTCGCGCTGCGTGCGGGGCACCTTGGCGTAGCCGTACCCCGGCAGGTCCACGAGCAGGAACGCGTCGTTGACGCGGAAGAAGTTCAGCGTCTGCGTCTTGCCGGGCGTGGCCGACACGTGGGCGACCCGTGTGCGGGTGCGGCCCAGCATCGTGTTGATCAACGACGACTTCCCCACGTTGGAGCGCCCGGAGAAGGCGATCTGCGGCAGGTCCGACGGTGGGGGGGTGGCCGGATCGGCCACCGACGTGACGAACTCCACGGAGCGGATGATCACTGGGAGAACTGGGCGCCCAGCTCGGTGCCGTCGCGGAGGGGAGGGCGGGTGCGCAGCGGGCGGTGCAGCAACGCGGCGTCGAGGACTTCGTCCATGGTGGCCACTGCCAGGAACTCCAGGCCGCCGCGGACCTCCGGCGGGAGCATCTCCAGGTCCGGTGCGTTGGCCCGCGGGAGGATCATGGTGCGCACCCCGCCGCGCAGCGCGGCGACCGCCTTCTCCTTGATGCCGCCCACGCCGAGCACCCGGCCGCGGAGCGTGATCTCGCCCGTCAGCGCCACGTCCGCGCGCGTCGGGGTTCCGGTGAGCGCGGAGATGAGCGCCACGGCGATCGTGATCCCGGCCGAGGGCCCATCCTTCGGGGTGGCTCCCTCGGGCAGGTGGATGTGGATGTCCAATCCCTGATAGAAGCGCTCGTCCAGGCCGAGCAGCGGTGCCCGGGAGCGCGCGTACGTCATGGCCGCCGCCGCCGACTCCTTCATGACGTCGCCCAGCGTCCCCGTGAGCTGGATGTGCCCCGTCCCCGGCACCACGGCCACCTCGACGTCGAGGACCTCGCCGCCGGCGGCGGTCCAGGCCAGCCCGTTGGCGATGCCCATGCGGTCCAGCCCGTCCTCGCGCTCGGGGCGGGGGTAGGGCGGGGGACCCAGAACCGAGCCCACGTCGTCGGCCAGGAGCGGCGCAGCCTGCGCTCCGGTCGCCACCTGGCGCGCCAGCTTGCGCGCCACCCGGGACAGGCGCTGGTCCAGCTCCCGCACGCCGGCCTCGCGCGTATACCGGTCCAGGATGCGATCCAGCACCCCGTCGTCGAGGGGATGCCGAGCGGGGTCGAGCCCGTGACGGCGGGCCTGCCGGGGCCAGATGAAGGAGCGCGCGATGGCCTTCTTCTCCGGATCCAGGTACCCCGGGATGCGGATGACCTCCATCCGGTCGCGCAGCGGTTCGGGGATGTCCTGGAGCGTGTTGGCGGTCGCGACGAACAACACCTCGGAGAGATCGAACTCGAGCTCGAGGTAGTGGTCCGTGAACGTCCGGTTCTGCTCGGGATCGAGGACCTCCAGCAGCGCCGCACCGGGATCGCCATGGAAGTCCCGCGCGAGCTTGTCCACCTCGTCCAGGAGGAACACCGGATTGCGGGAGCCGCTCCGCCGCATCCCCTGTACGATCCGGCCGGGGAGCGCGCCCACGTAGGTCCGTCGATGACCCCGGATCTCCGCTTCGTCGCGCACGCCACCCAGGCTCACCCGGACGAACTCGCGGCCGATCGCGCTCGCGATGCTGCGCCCCAGCGAGGTCTTGCCGACGCCGGGGGGCCCGACCAGACACAGGATGGGGCCGCGCAGCTGACCCACCAGGGACAGGACGGCCACGTGATCCAGGATGCGCTCCTTGACCTCGGCGAGGCCGAAGTGGGCCTCATCCAGCAGCGTGGCCGCGTGGGCCACGTCCAGGCGGTCCTCGGTGCGGTGCTCCCAGGGAAGGCCCAGGATCCAGTCCAGGTACGTCCGGATGACGGAGGCCTCGGGAGCCGTCGCGTTCAGGCGCACGAGCCGCCGGAGCTCCCGCTCCGCGCGCTCGCGCGCGGCGGCCGGAAGGGGCGCGGAGGCGATGCGCGCCTCGAGCTCGCTCCACTCGTCGCCCTCGTCCCCCATCTCGTGTTGGATGGCCTTGAGCTGCTCCTGCAGGTAGTACTGCTTGCGCTCGGACTCCATCTGGTCCTGGATCTGCGCGTCGAGGCGCGCCTCGATCCGCGCGATCTCCAACTCCCGACCCAGCAGATCGCGGATCAGCTCGAACTGGGCGCGCAGGCCCACCGCGGCGAGCAGGGGCTGCTTCTCGGCGGCGGGCAGGAGCAGATGGGCCGCGATCAGCGCCCCGAGCCGGGAGCGATCACGCACCTCGGCCAGGGTCTCCTTGAGCTCGGCCGGTAGCCGTGGGTTCTGCGCTGCGTACTGCTCGAACAGGGCCCGCACCTCGTCCACCAGCGCGCGGGCGTCGACGTCGGACTCCGTCTCGCGCGACGGCTCCAGCACGTTCACCCGGGCGCGGAACCCGCGCGGCCCGTGCGTGAGGAGCGTCGCTTCCGCCCGTCCCAGCCCCTCCAGCACCACGCGGGCGGTGCCGTCCGGGAGCCGCGCCACCTGGAGCGGTCGGGCCACCGTCCCCCGCTTCCAGAGATCGGCCTCCATGGGCTCGTCCATGCGGGCGTCGCGCTGGGTGAGCAGCAGCAGGAGTCCACCCGTGCGTTCGGCCTCTTCGAGAGCGGCCACGGACGCGGGACGCCCGATCAGGAGGGGCAACACCATGTACGGGAAGAAGACCAGGTCGCGCAGGGCGACCACGGGCAGCTCGGACGGGATGTCGAAGCGGTCGTCGACGCGCTCGAGGATCGGCATGCCGTGCGCGGTGCAGAGGGAGGGCCGTACGGGACGGGCGTCCCGACCCCCAATGCTAGACGATGGAGGCGCCGTCCGAAAGTCGGCGACGCACTCCGGTCAGGCTTCCCGCTTGCGGTTCTCGCGGTGGAGGACCAGGAGGGGCTGCACGCGATCTTCGACGCTCTCGGGCGTGATGACGATCTCGCGGACGTCGCTGCGGGACGGGAGGTCGAACATCAGGTCGCGCATCAGGTTCTCGATCACGGAGCGCAGCCCGCGCGCACCGGTCCCGCGCTCGAGGGCCTGACGGGCGATGGCGCGCAGGGCGCCGGGGTCGAACGTCAGCCCGATGCCTTCGAGCTCGAGCATCTTGGTGTACTGCTTCACCAGGGCGTTCTTCGGCTCCTGGAGGATCTGCACCAGGGCGGATTCGTCCAGCGACTCCAGGTGCACCGCCACCGGCAGGCGACCGACCAGCTCGGGGATCAAGCCGTAGCGGGTCAGGTCCTCCGGCTCCACGTGCGCGAAGAGGTCGGAGCGGTCGATGTCGCGGGCCTTGGCCGCCTCGCCGTCCGCGTAGCCCACCCGTCGGCGACCGATGCGGCGCTCCACGATCTCGTCCAGCCCGTCGAAGGCACCGCCACAGATGAAGAGGATGTTGCGGGTGTCGACCTGGATGTATTCCTGCTGGGGATGCTTGCGACCGCCCTGGGGCGGAACCGAAGCCACCGTGCCTTCCAGGATCTTGAGGAGGGCCTGCTGCACGCCCTCGCCGGAGACGTCACGGGTGATCGAGGGATTCTCCGACTTGCGGGCGATCTTGTCGATCTCGTCGATATAGACGATGCCGCGCTCGCAGTCCTGGACGTTGAAGTCCGCGGCCTGCAGCAGACGCACCAGGATGTTCTCCACGTCCTCGCCGACATAGCCCGCCTCGGTCAGCGTCGTGGCGTCCGCGATGGTGAAGGGGACCTGGAGCATGCGAGCCAGGGTCTGGGCGAGCAGCGTCTTGCCGACGCCCGTGGGCCCGATCAACAGGATGTTGGCCTTGTCGATCTCGACGTCGTCCAGCACTCCCTGATGGTTGATGCGCTTGTAGTGGTTGTAGACGGCGACCGAGAGGGCACGCTTGGCGGCGTTCTGGCCGATCACGTACTGGTCGAGCACCGCCTTGATCTCCGCCGGCGTCGGGCTGGCGACGACCGATTCCTGTGCTTCGCGCTCTTCCTCCTCCGCGAGGATCTCGTTGCAGAGGGAGATGCACTCGTTGCAGATGTAGACGTTGGGTCCGGAGATGAACTTCTTGACGCTCTCCTTGGACTTGCCGCAGAAGCTGCAACGCAGGTGCGAGTCGGTCGTCATCGGTCGGTATGTCCTTGACCGCTCAGGATCCGCCCGAGGGGCCGTCGTCCACCATCAAGGTGCTGGCGGGCTTGGTTCCGTTGTCACGTGCAGTGAGCACGCGGTCGATCAGCCCGTAGGCCAAGGCCTCCTCCGGGCTCATGAAGCGATCGCGGTCGATGTCCTCCGCGATCTGCTCGGGCGTCTGCCCGGTGTGCTTCGCCAGGATCCGGTTGAGGCGCTGACGGGCCTCCAGGATCTCCCGGGCCGCGATCTCGATGTCGGCCGCCGTTCCCTGCGAGCCACCGGAGGGTTGGTGGATCATGATGCGGGAGTTCGGCAGCGCGGCCCGCTTGCCCTTGGCGCCGGCAGCCACGAGCACCGCCCCCATCGACGCCGCCATCCCCACGCAGTACGTGGAGACGGGTGCGCGCAGGTGCTGGATGGTGTCGTAGATCGCCAGGCCGGCATAGACGCTGCCGCCCGGCGAGTTGATGTAGAGGTAGATGTCGCGCTCGGGATCGTCGGCGTCCAGGAACAGGAGCTGCGCGATGATCACGTTCGCGACGTTGTCGTCGATGCCGGACCCCAGGAACACGATGCGGTCCATGAGGAGGCGGCTGAAGATGTCGTACGAGCGCTCGCCGCGGCTGGTGCGCTCGATGACGTAGGGCGGATAGATAGCCATTTCGGTCTCAGGCCGGGTCCACGATCTCCGAGCGCCCTTTCAGGAACTCGAAGACCTTCTCTTCGGTGATCTCTCGCTCGAGCGACTCGATCCGCCCGGCCTTCTGCAGCCGTCCATACACCTCAGCAGGGCTTGTGCCACTGCGGGCGGCGATCTCCTCGATGCGCGCGTCGATGTCTTCCTCCGTGGCCGAAAGCTGTTCGACCTCGGCGATCCGCTCAAGGAGCAGGATGCGCTTGACGGCCGCCTCGGCCTCCGGGCGCAGTCGCTCGCGGATCTCGCCCAACCGCTCCGGGTCCGCACCCTTCACGGATCCGAGAGCTCCCTCGATGTACCGATCGACCATGGAGGACGGCACCTCCAGGGGGTTGGCCTCGGCCACCTGCTGCATGAGCAGGTGCCTCACCTGATTCTCGGCACGATCGCCCGCCTCCTTCTCCAGGTCCTCCCGGACCCGGGCGGTCAGCGCCTCCACGCCGTCGAAATCCCCGACGCTGCGGGCGAAGTCGTCGTCCAGCGCGGGCAGCTCCAGCACCTTGCGTCCCTGGAGGGCCACCCGCACCTGCTCCTGCTGGCCGCGGCGGGCCTCGTTGGGGAAGTCGTCCGGGAAGGTGATGGTGAATTCGCCCTGACCGCCCGTCTCCAGGGTGCGGATGGCGTCCTCCACGTCGGGGATCGCCTCCCCTTGACCGAGCACGAACTCGTAGGGCTGGGGCTCGCCGGCCTCCTCGCCCAGGTTCGTCACCTCGACATGGACGAGGTCGTTGTTCTCGGGCCGCCCCTCGGCCGGGGCCCAGGCCCCGTTCTGGTGACGCAGGCGCTCCAGCACCGCCTCGACGTCCGCCTCGGCCACCTCCGCCGCCGGCCGCTGGACCACGAAGCCGCCCGTGCGCTCCACCTCGACCACCGGACGGATGTCGAAGGAGATGGTGAAGGCCAGATCCCGCCCGGGCTCGTAGTCCAGGGTGTCGATCTCGCCTTCGCTGATCGGGTGCAGGTCCTCCCGCTGGATGGCTTCCTGGTAGGCGGCCCGGACCACCCGGTCCAGGACCTCCCGCTCCACGGAGGGACCGAAGCGCTTCTCGAGGACCGCCGCGGGGATCCGGCCCTTCCGGAAGCCCGGAAGCCGCATCCGCCCCGACAGCTGCTTGAGGGCCTGCGCCCGTTCCCCGTCGACCGCATTGGCGGGGACGGTGACCGTGAGGCGGCGGCGCCAGGCCTCGAGGGCCTGGACATCGATGGACAGTTCTGCCCCTTGGAGGCTCATCCGTGCGTTCTCGGGCCGGGAGTGGGCTGGGGGGAGTCGATGCGAAAGGGGGGACTCGAACCCCCACGGCCGGAGCCACGAGATCCTAAGTCTCGCGCGTCTACCAGTTCCGCCACTTTCGCGAGCCCCGAAACATAATCCCCCCGGGGAAGGGGGTTCAACGGAACGCGGCGTGCCCCCACCCGGGAGGCACGCCGCGGGACCGGATCCACCGCAGGAACGGCGTCAGCTGGGCACGCGGACGTAGAACCGCTGCGTCTCGCCGGTGGGGCGCTGCAGGGTCAGGTTCACGACCGCCCCGGGCTCGGCGGCACCGAGCGCGCGGCGCACGTCCTCCTGGGTCCGGGTGGCCTGCCCGTTGATCTCCAGCACCTTCCAGCCCACGGGGAGCGAGCGACGCCACGCGGCCGAATAGCGCTCGACCTCGGTGATGACCACTCCGCCCGTCTCCTCGTAGCCCATCTCCTCCGCCAGCTCCCGGTTCAGCTCCTGGACCCGGATGCCGATGCGGGTGTCGGCGGCCTCGGAGACGACCGCCGCCACGGGCTCGGTCACGTCGTTGATGGGCGCCTCGCCGAGGCGCACATCCACCTGCCGCCGCTCGCCGGCGCGGTAGTATTCGAGCTCGACCTCGTCGCCGGGCCGGTGACGGGCGATCAGGTTCTGGAGCTGTCCCGGCTGCGCGATATCCGTCCCGTCCAGCTTGGTGATGACGTCTTCGCTGCGCAGGCCGGCCCGGGCCGCGGGTCCACCCGAACGGACGTCGGTCACCCGGGCGCCCGAGACGCGCGGCAGCCCGAGGCCGTCCGCGACGACCTGGTCCACCGACTGCATGCTGATGCCGATCCAGGGCCGACGGATGGTGCCGTACTCGATGAGGTCCTCGGCCACCCGCCGGGCCAGGTCGATGGGGACGGCGAAGCCGTAGCCCTGGTAGTAGCCCGTGCGGCTGGCGATGGCCGAGTTGATGCCGACCACCTGTCCGCGCAGGTCGACCATCGGTCCGCCCGAATTGCCGGGGTTGATGACCGCGTCGGTCTGGATGAAGTCCTCGATGGCCCAGCTCCCCTGGCCGTCCTGGTTGTAGCGCGGATCGTTCTGGAGCTCGTTCTGGAGGAGCTGCAGGGGCCGGCCCTTGGCGCTGACGATCCCCGCCGTCACGGTGTAGTCCAGGGTGTTCCCGCCGCCGAACCCGGGATTCCCGACGGCGAGCACCCACTCGCCCACCCGCACCTCGTCGGAGCTGCCGAAGGCGAGGAAGGGATAGCTGGAGCCGTCCACCCGGATCACGGCCACGTCGGTGGTCGGATCGGCGCCCACCAGCGTGGCGCTCTGCACGCGTCCGTCGAGGAAGCGCACGTTGATCTCGTCCGCGTCCGCCACGACGTGGTTGTTGGTCATGATGTAGCCGTCGGCCGAGATCAGGAATCCGCTCCCGCCCCCGAACTGGCGATCCGGGGCGTCCCCGCCGCCGCCTTCGGGGTCGCGGAAGAACGGCCGGAACGGCTCCGGGATGCGCTGCGACGACGCCTGCACGGGGCGTGAGATGTCGATGCGGACCACCGCCGGCGTGACCTGCTCCGCGACGCGGATGAAGGCCTCGCTCAGGTCCAGGGCCGGACGGACCTCGGCGTCGCTGACCTGGGCCGTCGTGGCGAAGGTGGGCGCGGCATGGGACGGGGTGGTCCAGTCCAGGCTCGAGGCCAATCCCAGGCCGAAGAGGAATGCCAGCGTCGTATACAGCACGACCTTGGTCTTGGCCCGGAGCGGATCGAACATGGGTTCCTCCTTCGACGTCGGTGGCCGGGACCCGGGAGAGCGGGTCGGCCACCGAGCGGTGTGGTCGTTGTCTGGCGTACCCCGGGGGGGCGAAGGACGGTCCGGTCCCGGACCTCCCCCGACCCCCCCGGGTCTCCTGCCGTTGGACGTATGGCCGCGGGACGCGGTTGCTCGCCCTACTTGCCCTCGTCCACGATCTCGTAGTCGGCCTCGACGACCTGCTCGTCGTCGGCGGCCGCGGCCTCGGGCTCGGACTGGTCGGCCGCGCCGGGGTCGGCGCTCGCCTGGGCCTCCGCCGCCTGGGCCTGGTACATCTCGGCCCCGGCCGCGCTGAAGGCCTGGGTCAGCTCGTCCCGGGCCGCGTTCATCGCCCCGGCGTCGTCCCCCTTGAGCGCCTGGCGCGCCTTCTCCAGCGCCTGGTCCACACGCTCCTTGCTGGGCGCCGACAGCTTGTCGCCCCACTCCTTGAGATCCTTCTCCACGCGGTAGACCAGGGAGTCCAGCTGGTTGCGCGACTCCACCTGCTCGCGCCGCTTGGCGTCTTCGTCCGCGTGCGACTCCGCGTCCTTGACCATCTTCTCGATCTCGGCGTCGCTGAGACCGCTGGAGGCCTCGATGCGGATCTTCTGCTCCTTGCCCGTCGTGCGATCCTTCGCGGACACGTGCAGGATGCCGTTCGCGTCGATGTCGAAGGTCACCTCGACCTGCGGCATGCCGCGCGGCGCCGGCGGGATCCCCGTGAGCTGGAACTTGCCGATGGTCTTGTTGTCCATCGCCATCTTGCGCTCACCCTGCAGGACGTGGATCTCCACCGTGGTCTGGCTGTCCTCGGCCGTGGAGAAGACCTCCGCCTTCTTGGTGGGGATGGTGGTGTTGCGCTCGATGAGCGTCGTCATCACACCCCCCAGCGTCTCGATGCCCAGCGACAGCGGCGTGACGTCGAGCAGAACGTCCGTCACGTCGCCGGCGAGCACGCCGCCCTGCACGGCGGCACCGGCACCACCACCTCGTCAGGATTGACGCCCTTGTGCGGGTCCTTGCCGAAGAACTGTGACGACCTCCTGGATCTTGGGGATGCGCGTCGAGCCCCGACCCGAGGATGACCTCGTCGATCTGGTCCTTGGAGAGGCGGCATCCTTCGCTGCCGCCCTCATGGGCGGGATCGTGCGCTGGATCAGGTCGTCCACCAGCTGCTCGAGAACTTGGCCCGCGTCAGCTATAGTTCAGGTGCTTGGGACCTTCCTGCGTGGCCGTGATGAAGGGCAGGTTGATGTCCGTCTGTGGTGGAGCTGAGCTCCATCTTGGCCTTCCTCGCCCGCCTCCTTCAGACGCTGCAACGCCATGGCGTCCTGCGACAGGTCGATGCCCTGGTCGCGCTTGAGCTCCGTGACCAGCCAGTTGATGACACGCTGGTCGAAGTCGTCCCCGCCCAGGTGCGTGTCGCCGTTGGTGGCCTTCACCTCGAAGACGCCGTCCCCGAGGTCGAGGATGGAGATGTCGTGCGTTCCGCCGCCGAGGTCGAGGCGGCGATGTTTGCCCGCGTGCTACGCGCCGAGGCGGCGCGGCGAGCGCGCGGCGGCCGGCTCGTCGATGATGCGCTTGACCTCCAGGCCCGCGATCCGGCCCGCGTCCTTGGTGGCCTGCCGCTGCGCGTCGTTGAAGTAGGCCGGAACCGTGACGGCAGCTTCCGTGACCTCGTGACCCAGGTAGTCCTCGGCCGTCTGCTTCATCTTCTGCAGGATCATGGCCGAGGTCTCAGGCGGCGTGAACGACTTGCTCGAGTTCGGGATGCTGACCTGGACGCGATCCTGCGCGTCGCCGGTCACCTCGTAGGGGACCAGCTTCATCTCCTCCGTCACCTCGAGGCCTTGCGGCCAGCGAAGCGCTGATGGAGGAAGACGGTGTTCTTGCGGGTTGGTGATGGCCTGACGACGCGCGACCTGGCCCACCAGACGCTCCCCGTCCTTGGTGAACCCGACGACGGACGGCAGTAGTGCAGCCCCCTCGGAGTTGGGGATGACGACCGGCTCGCCGCCTTCCATGACGGCGACCACCAGGTGGTGGTGCCCAGGTCGATCCCGATGATCTTGCCCATGCTTCTCCCCAGGTCGCGTGTCGAGAATCCACTGCGGCGGTCCGCCGTCCGGCGAGCCCCGGTGTTCGGACCGGGGTGGAGAGCAACCCACATGCCGAGCGCGGAGGCCCGGAAACCGGCCAGAATGGCCGTTTTCGACACGGTCTCTGCCGTTCAGGCTGATGCTCTGGCCGCGCCCCGCCTGCCTGCCTAACATGAGCGCCCTGCCGGGCCGCACCGCCGGCCCCTCGGCTGGCCCACGACAGCGCCGACCCGTGTTCCCTCCGCGACGACGCCCTGAGATCACTCCGGGTCGTCACCTTCATCCTGATCGCGGCGTGCGTCGGGGTGTGGATCCTCGTCCAGGGTGCAGGCGCGTCCAGGCGGCCCCTACATCGCTTCGCTCTGCCAGTGGGGAGCGATCCGGGGGTGCTGGGCTCCATCCCTCCGGCACGCGCATCGACCTGGGAGCAGCAAGCCTCCTGCACCGCCGGTGGAACCGCGCATCACGCTCCTGACCTCGATGTTCCTGCACGGCGGCTGGATGCACCTCATCGGAACATGTGGTTCCTCTGGATCTTCGGGAACAACGTCGAGGACTCGATGGGGCACCTGCGCTATCTGGCGTTCTACCTCCTCACCGGGCTGCTGGCCGCGGGCGCGCACGTGCTCTCCGACCCGGGATCAGGGATCCCGACGATCCCGGGAGCGTCCGGCGCCATCAGCGGCATCATGGGCGGCTACCTGGTGCTGTATCCGCGCGCCCGGGTCAGACGCTGGTTCCGGTCTCGTCGCGCTCATCCTCAACGTCCCGGCGTGGGCCATGCTCGGTTACTGGTTCGTGGTGCAGCTCCTCTCCTCCGCCACGCAGAGCGCCACGGGGGCGGCATCGCGTTCTGGGCGCACATCGGAGGGTTCCTGGCCGGCGTGCTGTTGATCCGGCTCTTCGCCAACGACCAGCTGGTGACGGCGAAGCGCTCCGGCGTGGTGCTCCCCGAAGCCAGATCCGCCACGGAGGCTGGTGGTGAGCGGGCAGCAAGGTGCGCGCGCGACGTTGAGCGCTCCTCGGACTCGGGCTCCTCACGCTGCTCCTTCCGGCGGCGCTGGCGGGTCGCTCCACCGGGGCGCCCCCGGGCAGCGTGGGCGCAGCGGCGTCGCCGACCGTGCAGGAGGCGCCCGCACCGGTCTGTCGGAGCTGCGCCAGGTCGCGGGTCGCCCTGGACCGAGGCGCGCTCCCTGATGGGCATGGGCGTGCTGCTGCTGATCGCGTTCGCGCTCAGCACCGACCGCTCCCGCGTCCCTGGCGCGTGGTGCTGTGGGGACGTCATTGCAGCTGATCTTCGCTCTGTTCATCCTGCGCACGCCGCTGGGCACGCTGATCTTCTCCGAGCTCAACGACGTCGTGCTCCGCCTCCTCGGCTACGTCGAGGAGGGGGCACGCTTCATCTTCGGGAACCTGGTCTTCAACCAGATCCCCGTGGGACAGGGGGAGCCCGGCAACGGAGCCTTCACGCCGGCCCCGGGCACGGTCGCGGGCGCAGGCGCGTTCTTCGCGTTCTATGTCCTGCCGACCATCATCTTCTTCTCCTCCCTCATGACGGTGCTGTACCACCTGGGCGTCATGCAGCGCATCGTGCAGGTGTTCGCGTGGATCATGCAGCGCACCATGCGCACGTCGGGTGCGGAGACGCTCTCGGCGGCCGGGAACATCTTCGTCGGTCAGACGGAGGCGCCCCTGCTCATCAAGCCGTTCATCGAGCGCATGACGGACTCGGAGCTCATGGCCGTCATGACGGGAGGCTTCGCGACCGTCGCGGGAGGCGTGCTGGCCGCCTACGTCGGCATGCTGGTGTTCGCCTTCCCCGACATCGCGGGACATCTGATGGCGGCGTCGGTGATGTCGGCTCCCGCCGCGCTGGTGATGGCCAAGCTCATGCTTCCGGAGCGCGAGACGCCCGCCACCTCCGGCAGCGTGCGGGTCAACGTCGAACGCCCCGACGTGAACGTGATCGAGGCCGCGGCCCGCGGCGCGTCGGAAGGGCTCTTCCTCGCGCTGAACGTGGGCGCCATGCTCCTCGCGTTCATCGCGCTGGTGGCCCTCCTGAACGGGCTGCTCGGATGGACCGGTGGGCTCCTGGGCTTCGAGGGGATCACGCTGGAGCTGTTGCTCGGGTGGTTGCTGGCGCCCCTGGCCTGGGTGATGGGCGTGCCCTGGTCGGATGCCGTCTCCGTCGGGAGCTTGCTGGGCGTCAAGACCGTCCTGAACGAGTTCGTGGCCTACCTGCAGCTCTCCGAGCTGCTCGGTGGGGGTGGGAGCCTCGAACCCCGGTCCTCCCTCATCGCGATCTACGCGCTGTCCGGCTTCGCCAACTTCTCGTCCATCGCCATCCAGATCGGCGGCATCGGCGGGATCGCCCCCTCGCGGAAGGGCGACCTGGCGCGCATCGGGTTGCGCGCCATGATCGCGGGCTCGCTGGCCGCATTCATGACCGCCACCGTGGCCGGGCTGGTCCTGTGACCGATCCGGTCGCTGCGGCCGCCGCCGAATTGGCCGCGGCCCGCCCCTGGGCGGACGACCAGGTCCCCGTCGCGTACCTGGTGCTGGGCTCGGGGCTGGCCGCGCTCCGGGACGGTCTGGAGGACCCCGTGCCCGTGCCCTTCTCCGCGCTGCCGGGCTTCCCGCGCACGGAGGTGCTCGGCCACGACGGTGCCTTCGTCTGGGGCCACCTGGCTGGACGGCCCGTGCTCCTGCAGGCGGGCCGGCTGCACCTGTACGAGGGCCATCCGGTCGAGACCGTGGTGGGACCCGTCCGCATCGCCGCCCGGCTGGGCGCCCGCGTGGCGATCTTCACGAACGCGGCCGGGGGCATCGATCGCCGCCTGGCCCCGGGGGACCTCATGCTCCTGGACGACCACATCAACCTCACGGGGCGGAGTGCCCTGGCGGGTCCGGTGCGGCAGGGGGAGGTCCGGTTTCCGGACATGAGCGCGCCCTACGACCCCGACCTGCAGGCCCGGGCCCTGGCCGCGGCCCGTGACCTCGGCGAGCGGCTGGAGCGGGGCGTCTATCTGGGCCTGCTCGGACCGAGCTTCGAGACCCCGGCCGAGATCCGGATGGCGGAGCGCCTGGGCGCCCAGGCCGTGGGCATGTCCACCGTGCTGGAGGTGATCGCCGCCCGCGCGGCGGGCCTGCGCTGCCTGGCGGTGTCCATGATCACCAACGCGGCGGCGGGCGTGACGGGCGCTCCGCTGTCCCACGCGGAGGTGCTGGAGACCGGACGGCTGGCCGGGGGGCGCCTGGGACGCATCCTGGAGGCGGTGGTGCGCGGGCTTCCCTGAAGGACGGGCCGTGGGCCGGTCCCGCGGATCGGCGGGTCGCGGCCGGCGTTCGCTCAGCGGGACGGGGGCCGGACCTGGGCGAAATGGTCCACGGGGCCGTGCCCGCGCCCGAGGCCCGGCGCGCCGGCCAGCGCCCGCCCCACGAACGCGATGGCGTCGCCGACCGCCTCGACGAGCGGACGTCCCCACGCGAGTCCCGCCACCGCCGCCGCGGAGAGGGTACACCCGGTTCCGTGGGTGTGCCGGGTGGCGATCCGGTCGTGCGTGAAGCGATGGACCGCGTGGCCGTCGAAGAGCACGTCGACGAGGACGGCGTCCTCGTGGCGCGGGTGCCCGCCCTTCACCAGCGCGGCGCCCGCCCCGCGGGCCACGAGGGCCCGGGCGGCCCGCTCCGCGTCGTCGAGGCCCTCGATCGCCGCTCCGGTCAGGATCTCGGCCTCCTCCCGGTTCGGGGTGACCAGGGTGGCGAGCGGGAGCAGCCGGGTCCGGATGACCTCGACCGCGTCCTCCGCCAGCAGCCGGTCCCCCGACGTCGCCACCATGACCGGGTCCAGGACGTAGCCCGTCCAGCCGTGGTCTGTGATCGCGTCTGCGACGGTCCCGACCAGGTCGGCGGTGGCGAGCATGCCGGTCTTGAAGGCGGCGGGGGGCAGGTCGTCGGCGAGCGCGTCGATCTGGGCGCGGACCATCGCCACGGGCACGGCATGCACACCCTGCACGCCCAGCGTATTCTGCGCCGTGATGGCCGTCAGGACGCTCGTGCCGAAGACGCCGTGTTGATGGAACGTCTTGAGGTCGGCCTGGATGCCCGCGCCCCCGCCGGAGTCGGATCCGGCGATGGTGCAGGTGACGGGGCGGCTGTGCGTCTCCACGGTCCAACAGTATGACGAGGAGGGTGCGGTTGGGAACGAGGTCGGGAGCGAGCCGGGCCGAACGCAGTCGGATCCTGCGGCTGCATCGCCGCCGGACGCGCGAGCGCGAACGGCTGGTGCTGGTCGAAGGGATCCGCGCGGTCGCGGAGGCGCTGAAGCGGGGCGCCCGTGTCCGGCTGGCCGTGCGTTCCGCCCGCCTGCTCGAGCTGGAGGGTGGCGCGGCGCTTGCTCAGGCGCTCGACGCCGGGGCGGAGGTCGTGGTCGTGGACGACCGGGAGCTGGTCGAGCTCTCGGCCACCGAGAGCCCTCAGGGCGTCCTGCTGGTGGTGGACGAGCCGGCGGACGTCCCCCCCGACCCGAGCGCGGGGCTGCTCCTGGTGCTCGACCGGATCCAGGATCCGGGCAACGTCGGGGCGTTGATCCGTTCGGCGCGGGGGCTCGGGGCCGGAGGGATCGTGGCCCTGGACGGCACGGCCGACCTCTGGAGCGCCAAGGCCGTGCGCGGATCGGCCGGCACGGGGTTCGGGGCGCGGATGTGTCGCATGGACCTGGAGGACTGGTTGGGCTGGGTGGAACGGAACGACGTGGAGTTGCTGATCGCCGACGCAGAGGGCGTCCCGGTGGGGGACCGCACCCTCGGGCGCGGTCCCGTGGCGCTCGTCCTGGGCAACGAGGGCTCCGGGGTCCGCGCGGCGACGGCCGCAGCGGCTACCGGACGGGTCTCCATCCCGCTCGCGGACGGGGTCGAATCCCTCAACGTGGCGGTCGCGGGCTCGCTCCTGCTCCATGCGCTGCTCCGCGCGGCGGAGGCGCAGGGGTGATCGCTCCCGCGGTGGACACCCTCCTGGCCGGTGTGTTCGGGTTGCTGCTCGGGTCGTTCCTGAACGTCTGCACGTTCCGGTGGCCCCAGGAGGAGTCGGTCGTCTCGCCCCGCTCCCGCTGCGGATCGTGTGGAGCGACCATCGCCTGGTACGACAACGTGCCCGTCCTGTCCTGGATCTTCCTGCGCGGCCGCTGTCGGCAGTGCCGGACCTCCGTCTCCGTCCAGTATCCACTCGTGGAGGTGGCGACGGGCCTGATCTGGGCCGGCAGCGTCCACGCGCTGGGGAGCGAGTGGGAAGCCCTGCGCGGCGCGATCCTGCTGACGATCCTGCTGGGGATCGCGCTCACCGATGCACGCTTCTACATCATCCCCGACGAGTTCTCCATCGGAGGCACCGTGCTGGGCCTGCTGCTCGCCTTCCTGCCCGGCGGGATCGGGTGGCAGGCCGCGCTGATCGGGGCGGCGGTCGGCTTCGGACTGCTGTGGCTGGTGGCGGTGCTGGGCAAGGCCGCCTTCAAGAAGGACGCGATGGGAGGCGGCGACATCAAGATGATGGCGATGATCGGCGCCTTCCTCGGGACCGGCGGTGTGCTGCTCACCCTGTTCCTGGGCTCGTTGCTGGGCTCGGTGATCTTCGGGCCCATCGCGCTGAAGACCGAGAAGCTCGTGCCTTTCGGGATCTTCCTCGCGCTCGGGGCCGCGGTCACCTGGGTCTGGGGGGACCCGCTGCTCCACTGGTACACGGTCACGATCCTGGGGGGGTGAAGGGCGCGTCCGTGTTGGCCTACGGCGCTACGTGGAGCCCGCGGGTGCGGAAGTCCGGGAAGGACCCTGCGCCCGCGATCCCGCCCGGCGTGCCGCCTCAGGGATCCGAACAGTCCCGCAGATACCCGCAATTGGGGCACACCACCTTGCAGTGGCGGTCGTACATGCTGAACCCGCAGCGCTCGCAGGTCTGCGCGTCGCCTTCGGGGGCGGCGCCCAGCCCTTCGGCCAGGTAGAGACGCGACAGCTCCACGTAGTGCTGGGCGGATCGTCCCACCCAGGTCGCCGCGGCGCCGTCCAGCGTCTTCTTGAGCGCCGCCGGCACACCCGCGACCACGCTGCGATCGGGGAAGCGCGCGTTCTCCTTCACCACGGCGCCGGCGGCCACCATGCACTCCCGTCCGATCGTGGCGCCCTGCAACAGGACCGCGTTCATCCCCACGAGTGAACCCGCGCCCACGCGGCAGCTCTCCAGCAGGGCGCCGTGCCCCAGCGTGACGTCGTCCTCGATGAGTGTGGGGCCGGGATCGCCGACATGGAGGACCACCTGGTCCTGCACGCTGACCCGAGCCCCCACCACGATGGGGTGCTGCGGATGGTCCCCACGCAGCACGGCGCCGAACCAGACCGAGGATCCGGGCCCCAGCACCACGTCCCCGATCACCACGGCGGTGGGCGCGAGGAAGACGTCCGGCGCGATCCGCGGTGCCTTTCCGCGGAAGGGGAAGACGAGTGCCACCGTCAGCCCGCCTCGGTTCCCTGACCGGGGGCTCTGCGACGCACCCGCGCCCGCAGCACCTGGGTCTCCGACGCCTCCAGGATCTCCACGACGGCGTCGGTATGCTCGACGTGCTCGCCCGGGGCCGGTACGTGGCCCAGCTCCTCCAGGACCCAGCCGTTGAGCGAGCGGTGCTCGAGATGGGGCAGCGAGATGTTGATCGCGTAGTTGATCTCGCGCAGCTCGGCGCCGCCTTCGGCGATCACCTCGGAGCGCGACAGGCGATGCACGGAGGGCTCCTCCAGGTCCGTCTCGTCGCGGATGTCGCCCACGAGCTCCTCCAGCACGTCCTCCATGGTGACGAGCCCGTCGGTGCCGCCGAACTCGTCGGCCACGATCCCCATGTGGATGCGACGCGCCTGGAAGTAGCGGAGCAGCTGCGTGAGTGGGAGCGAACCGGGCACGAAAAGGGGCTCGCGAGCCAGCCGGGCCAGCGGCAGGTCACCCCGTCCGGCGGCGAAGGCCCGGTAGGCCTCCCGCACGTACATGATGCCGGTGATCTCGTCGATGGAGTCGTGGTAGACCGGAACGCGGGAGTAGGGCACCTGCCCCAGCTCCGGGACGATCTCGGCCAGCGTGAGGGCATCGCTCCACGCGAAGATCTCCACGCGCGGCGTCATGACGTCCCAGGCCGTGCGCTCGTCCAGGCGGAAGGCGCGTTCGACCAGGTCGTTCTCCTCTTCGCCGACCACGCCCGCTTCCCGCCCGATCTCCGTGATCTCGCGCAGCTCCCGGTGCTCGCGGGTGGAGCCGTCCTGCGAGTCCTGGCGCTCGAGCAGCGTCTCCAGCCCCACGAGGGGGGCCAGCGCGGGGCGCAGGACCCGGACCAGGATCAACAGCAGCGGCGCGCTCCACAGGGCCAGACGGACCGGCCGCCGCGCGCCCAGGAGCCGCGGGATCACCTCGGCCACGAGGAAGGTGACCAGCGCGGCGCTGCCCAGCGCGGCCAGGCCGGCGCCCGCGCCCCAGCGCACGGAGGCCCAGACCACCACGAGGCCCACCGCGCCGGTGTCCAGCAGCAGGTTGACCAGCAGCACGCTGGTCGCGGCCCGGGGGGCCTGCAGGCGCAGCTCCACCAGCTGGGACGCGCCGCCGAAGCCCTCCTCCTGCATGGCCCGCAGGTTGGAGGTCGAGACGGCGCCGCAGGCCGCCTCGGCCGCCGACAGCAGGGCGGAGAGGACCAGCAGGGCGATGAGGACGGCGAGCCAGACCGTGGTCATGGGGCGGGGCTCCCCGGGAGCCGGCAGGCCGGCAGGGGAGAGGGAGGCTCCTCGCTCGCGGGGCCTATGTCTACGTCCATGAGGCGCTGGTCTGGACCAGCTCGGCCACCACGTCGCGCGTGGTGCGCGCATCCGCCTCCGCCTCGAAGTTGAGGACCAGGCGGTGGGCCAGCACGCCGGGCGCCACCGACCGGACGTCGTCCACGGTGGGCAGGGCGCTGCCCCGGGCGGCGGCGCGGGCCTTGGCGCCGAGCACCAGGAACTGGGAGGCGCGCGGTCCGGCCCCCCAGGACGCGTATTTGCGGATGAGCGGGGGCGCCAGCTCGTCCTCGGGACGGGTGGAGCGCGCCAGCCGCACCGCGAACGACACCAGCGACGGCGGCGCCGGGATCCGGCGCACCAGGTGCTGCAGCTCGATCAGCTCGGCACCCGCCACGACCGGTCGCAGCTGCGTCACGCCGTCGCCCGTCGTGCGCATGGCGATCTCCTCCTCCTCCTGCCGCGTCGGATACCCGATCGACAGCTCGAGCATGAACCGGTCGAGCTGCGCCTCCGGCAGGGGGTAGGTCCCTTCCTGCTCGATGGGGTTCTGCGTGGCGAGGACGAAGAAGGGCGCCTCCAGCCCATAGGTCTGGCCGGCGGCCGTGACCGCCCGCTCCTGCATGGCCTGGAGGAGGGCGGCCTGGGTCTTGGGCGGGGTGCGGTTGATCTCGTCCGCCAGCACCACGTTGGCGAAGATCGGGCCCTTCACGAACCGGAAGACCCGCTTGCCGGTGGTGCGGTCCTCCTCGATCACCTCCGTCCCCGTGATGTCGGTCGGCATCAGGTCGGGCGTGAACTGGATCCGGCTGAACTCGAGGTCGAGCACCTCGGCCACCGACTGGACCAGGAGGGTCTTGGCCAGGCCGGGTACCCCCACCAGGAGGGCGTGGCCATTGGAGAGCAGGGCCGTGAGGATGCCCTCCACCACCTGGTGTTGGCCCACGATGCGACGCTCCACCTCACGGCGGAGGGTCTCCGATACCTGCGCGACCCGCTCGAGGAGGGCCGCGTCGCGGTCCCCGGAAACCGTCTGTCCCTGTGTCACCCTCGGACTCGCCCTCTCCACTGGAAGCGTTCGGACTCGCGAGCACCCGCGCTCGCCGCGTTCCTCCGGGGCCGGCCTGCGCCGACCCCGGAGGACCCGATCCCGGTCTACCTCCCGACGGTTGCCCCGCGGGCGTCCCCGCGGCAGTCTGGAGCCACGAGGCAGCGCCGCGGAACGCCTTTCGGGGGCTGCCGAAGTGCGAGCGATGACGCGGGCGCCGACCTGCCGGAGACCGACCGGGCGGGCCGCGCGGAAAATGTCCGGAGCGCGGCGCGCGCGTCAAGCGAAGGGAGGGCGAGGGGACGGGTCGGGGGCCGCGTGCCGCCGCCGCCGCCCGCCCGGGGCGGGGGGCTCCCGACCGGCGTCCCCGACCGGCGGCATGGAGGGGGGCCGGAGCCCCCGTAGGGGACCGACCCGGACGCTTGCGCTTTTTTTCACAAGCTCGTAGACTATGCGGGCTGTGGACCTCACGGAGGTGCTTCGCGATGGCCTCGAACGGTCCTGACCCCGGCGACGAGCCGGGATCGGTGTGGAGGGAGCAGGGGCGCTACCTGGGCTTCGGTCTGACGTGGGCCCTGTCGACCCTTCTCTTCTTCCTCCTCGGCCTGTGGCTGGACGGGAAGCTGGGAACGACCCCGTGGCTTTCGATCGGCGGAGCGTTCTTCGGCGGCGGAACGGGATTCTACAACCTGTATCTCCACGTGATCGTGGAGCCCCGCGAGAAGCGAGAGGACCGAGAGCGGACGTGAAGCGGTCGACGACCTACGCGAGCGGATCCATCCTGGCGGTGGGCCTCGTCGTGCTCGCGCTCCGGCCATTCCTGGACGTCTCCACCTGGCTCGGCGTGAGCCTGGCCGGTGCCACGGCGCTCGTGACCCAGCTCCTGCTCTTCCTGGCGCTCCGGGGCGTACGCAAGGACCCCAAGCGCTTCGCGGTCGGCATCGTCGCCGGCGCCGCGGCCCGCTTCACGCTGCTCGTGGGCGCCGTCGTCTGGTTGGTCCTCGCGCCCCGCCCCTGGGGTGTGGCGTTCCTGTTCGCGCTCCCGGCCTTCCTGGTGGCGCTATTGCTGTTCGAGTCCATCCTGCAGAACCTCGACCTCCTGCGGCCTCGGGCCGCCCATTCCTAGATGCTGGGATTGTCCTTCCTCCAGGAACACGGGGCCCAAGCGGCCGAGCACGCGACCGAGGCCGGAGGCCACGGCGAGGGTGCGTTCGACCTGGGCGAGATGCTCTCGCACCACCTCCTGAACGCGCCCGAATACGAGCTGCCGTTCATCGGGGCCATCCATTTCCCGCACTTCGAGCCCATCCATCTGGGCCCGATCGTGCTGGACCTGTCGCCGAGCAAGCACCTCGTGCTGATGTTGCTCGCCGCGGTCCTGACCGGCCTCGCCATGTTGGTGGTGGCGGGCGCGGTGCGTCGCAAGTACGTCAACGACGCGCCCAGCGGCTTCGCCAACGCGGTCGAAGCGATGGTCGTCTTCTTCCGGGACGAGGTCTGCAAGGCCAACATCGGCCACGGGTACCAGAAGTTCGTCCCGTTCGTGCTGACCTTGTTCTTCTTCATCCTCACCATGAACCTGCTCGGCCTGGTCCCCTGGGGGGGCACGGCCACGGGCAACCTGTCGGTCACGGCCGCGCTGGCCCTGATCACCTTCCTGGTGGTCGAGATCGCCGGGTTCATCAAGCTCGGCCCCAAGGGATACGCGAAGACCATCTTCTTCATCCCCGAGGGCACCGAGGGCTTCTGGAAGGTCATCATGCTGTTCGTGATGACCCCGGTCGAGTTGCTGGGGAAGTTCACCAAGCCGTTCGCTCTGGCCATCCGTCTCTTCGCCAACATGACGGCCGGCCACATGCTGATCTTCTCCCTGCTCGGTCTGATCTTCACCTTCCAGAGCTACGTCATCGCCCGATGGTTCGTGGCGGGCGCGTCGTTCACGATGGTGAGCGCCATCATGCTGCTCGAGCTGCTGGTGGCGGTGATCCAGGCGTACATCTTCGCCATGCTTTCGGCCGTCTTCATCGGCCTCATGCAGCACGAGCATTGATCACAAGTTCAACCTGGTTGCAAAACCGTAATCCCTAGGACGGAGACACCATGCTGCACGCAATGCTGACCGCGGTTCAGGAGGGCGCCGCGAACCTCGATCCCATCACGGCCAAGAACTACCTGGCCCTGCTGGGCGCCGGCATCGGCGCGGGTCTCGCGGTGATCGGGGCCGGCCTCGGCATCGGCCGGATCGGCGACGCGGCCGCGCAGGGCATCGCGCGCCAGCCGGAGGCCGCCAACGACATCCGCGGTCTCGCGATCCTGCTCGCGGCCTTCATCGAAGGCGCGGCGCTCTTCGCGATCGTGGTGGCGGCGCTCTTCAAGTTCATCGCCTAGGGTGACCGGACAGCGGGAGCGCCGGTGGGAACCGGTGCTCCCGCGCGGTCTCCGGGATCGAGCCATGAAGAACGTCATGAGAAGCACGGGCGCGGCCCTGCTGGTCCTGTCCTCGCCAGCCGCCCTGGCGGCCCAGGAGGGGGGCGGTTGGGATCGTCTGTTCGCCGTGGACTGGGGTCTGTCCTTCTGGACCGTCCTCACGTTCGGGGCCCTGCTGTTCGTCCTCACCCGCTTCGCGTGGAAGCCCCTGCTGGGCGCGCTCGACGCGCGCGAGGCGAGCATCCGCGCCACCATCGAGGATGCGCGCCGACTGAAGGAGGAGGGTGAGGCCCTGGCCGCCGAGAACCGGCAGCAGCTGGCCGAAGCCCGCCGCAACGCGCAGCAGATCATCGCGGAGAGCCGCGAGGCCGCCGACCGCGTCCGCAAGGAGATCGAGGAGCAGGCCCGGGCCGAAGGCCAGGCGCTCCTGGAGCGGGCCCGGCGTGAGATCGAGCGCGAGCGTGACTCCGCGATCGAGGCCCTGCGCAAGGAGTCCGTGGAGCTGGCGCTGTCGGCCGCCTCGCGACTCATCCAGCGCAACCTCGACTCCGAGTCCGACCGGGCTCTGGTGATGGACTACCTGAACCAGCTCGAGAAGCGGCAGGGAGCCCAGGCGTGAGGGACGAATCCGTCGCCCGCAACTACGCAGAGGCGCTGCTGGAGCTGGCGGACCGCCACGAGGGCATCGAGGTCTACGGTGCCTGGATGGATACCGTGGCGGAGATGATCGCCCAGAACCCGAAGCTGGCGGCGTTCCTGGGCACACCGCGCATCGACGCTTCGGCCAAGAAGCAGGTGCTCAAGGACGCGCTGGGCAGCGAGGCCCCGCGACCGTTCGTGAACTTCCTGCTGATCACCATCGACAAGCGCCGTCAGCGATTGCTGCGGTTGATCAACGAACAGTATCAGCCCCTGCTGGATCAGCGACTCGGGCGCGAGCGCGTCGAGGTCACGGTGGCGCGTCCGCTGGACGACGCCGGCCGCGCCGAGCTGACGCGACACCTGACCGGGCTCCTGGGACATCAGGCCATTCCGCAGATCCGGGTGCGACCCGAGATCCTGGGCGGCGTGGTCGTCAAGAGTGGGGACCGGATCTTCGACGGATCGGTACGTCACCGCATGGACCGGTTGCGGCGCCGCATGCTCCAGACGGAGCTGACGGGCGCGGGCGACCGGACCGGCGACGCGAGATAGAACCTTCAAGGCCCCGAGGAACGAATAGACATGGCAACCGCGGATTCGATGCTGCGGGCGAGCGAGATCAAGGGCGTTCTGCTCAAGGAGATCGAGCGCTACGACGAGCAGCTCCAGGCCGAGGAGATCGGCGAGGTGCTCGAGGTGAAGGACGGAATCGCCCGCGTGTACGGCCTCACCAAGGCCATGACCAGCGAGATGCTCGAGATCGTCTCCTCCGAGAGCGGCGAGTCCGTCACGGCGCTGGCGCTCAACCTCGAAGAGGACAACATCGGCGCCGTGATCCTCGGCGAGTGGACCGGCCTGCGCGAAGGCGACCAGGTCCGCCGGACGGGCCGCGTGCTGGACATCCCGGTGGGTCAGGGATATGTCGGCCGCGTCGTCGACCCGCTCGGTGATCCCGTCGACGGCAAGGGGGCCATCACCGCCGACGCGCGGCGCCCCATGGACATCGTGGCGCCCGGCATCGTCAAGCGGCAGCCCGTGAAGGAGCCGCTGCAGACCGGGCTCAAGGCCATCGACTCCATGATCCCGATCGGCCGAGGTCAGCGTGAGCTGATCATCGGCGACCGCGGGACGGGCAAGACGGCGATCGCCATCGATACGATCATCAACCAGAAGACCACGGGCGTCATCTGCATCTACTGCGCGATCGGGCAGCGCGCGGGCAAGGTGGCCAACGTGGTCGAGACGCTGCGCGAGCAGGGGGCGATGGACTACACCATCGTCGTCACCGCCAGCGCCTCCGACCCGGCGCCCATGCAGTACATCGCGCCCTACGCCGCGACCGCCCTGGCCGAGCATTTCATGTGGCAGGGCAAGCACACCCTGGTCATCTACGACGACCTCTCCAAGCAGGCGCAGGCCTACCGGCAGCTCTCACTGGTGCTGCGCCGGCCTCCGGGCCGCGAGGCGTACCCCGGCGACGTCTTCTACCTCCACAGCCGCCTGCTCGAGCGCGCCGCCAAGCTGTCGGCGGAGCAGGGCGGGGGGTCGCTGACGGCGCTGCCGATCATCGAGACCCAGGGCGGTGACGTGTCGGCCTACATCCCGACCAACGTCATCTCCATCACCGACGGGCAGATCTTCCTGGAGCCCGACCTGTTCTACTCGGGTGTGCGACCCGCGGTGAACGTCGGGATCTCCGTGTCCCGCGTCGGCGGAAACGCGCAGATCAAGGCCATGAAGAAGGTGGCCGGTCGTCTCCGTCTCGACCTGGCCCAGTACCGGGCCATGGAGGCGTTCGCGCAGTTCGGCTCCGACCTGGACGCGGCCACCCAGCGGCAGCTGGCGCGGGGACAGCGCACCATCGAGGTCCTCAAGCAGCCGCAGTACCAGCCGATGCCGGTGGAGAACCAGGTCGCCATCATCTACGCGGTGACCAACGGATACCTGGACTCCGTGCCGGTCGAGGACGTGCGTGCCTGGGAGACCGGGTTCCATGACTACCTGGCGGCGCACGAGCCCCAGCTCCTCTCGGGGATCCGGGACTCGGGGCAGCTGGACGAGGCCCTGGAGAAGCAGCTGGTGACGGCCATCGGGGCCTACCACGCGACCTTCACCGCGCGGGCCGGCTGAGGCGGACGAACCGTGGCCAAGGCACGCGAGATCAAGCGACGGATCCGGTCCGTCGACAACACGCGGAAGATCACCCGCACCATGGAGATGGTTGCCACCTCCAAGCTGAAGCGGGCGACCGACCGGGTGCAGGCGGCGCGGCCGTACGCCGAGGCCATCGGCGACGTCGTGCGCAGCCTCTACTCTCCGGCGCTGGGGCGGGAGTACCCGCTCCTGCGGCAGCCGGAGGCCGTGCGCAAGGTGGCGGTGCTGCTGCTCACCGCGAATCGCGGATTCGCGGGCGCCTTCAATGCCAACCTGATCCGCGAGGGGGCACGCCTCCTCGCGGAGCTGCGGGCCCAGGGGTTGGAGGTGGAGCTGCATATCGTGGGGAAGAAGGGCGCGAGCTACTTCCGCTTCCGCGGGGAGAGCATCGCCTCCACGGACCTCTCCGTCACCGACCGGCCCTCGCCGGAGGACGCGGAGCGGCTCATCGCTCCGCTGCGCGATCGTTTTGCGGCCGGTGAGCTCGACGCGGTGTACGTGATCGCGTCGGAGTTCCGGTCGGCCATGTCCGCCCCACCCGCATCCCGGCTGCTCCTGCCGGTGCAGGCGGGCGAAGGAAGCTCCACGTCCGCGGACTCGTTCATCCTGTCGCCGTCCGCGGGCGCGATCCTCGAAGGGCTGCTTCCCGCGTACGTACGCAACACCGTCTATCGCGCGCTCGTCGAGAACGCCGCTGCGGAGCAGGGCGCGCGGCGTACCGCGATGAAGAACGCGACAGACAACGCGGGCGACATGCTCGAGTCGCTCACACGCACATACAATCGGGCGCGCCAGGCCCAGATCACGCAGGAGATCGCGGAGATCGTGGGTGGCGCCGCCGCTCTCGAATAGCGGAGATACAACCGTCATGGCGAACGTCGGAAAGGTCGTCCAGGTCATCGGACCGGTGCTCGATGTGGAGTTCGATCCGGAGAACCTGCCGGAGATCTACAACGCGCTGAAGCTCGAGGGCACGACCGAGAGCGGCCATGTCATCGACCTCGTGGCCGAGGTGCAGCAGCACATCGGTCGAGGCCAGGTGCGGGCCGTGGCCATGTCGTCCACGGACGGCGTGCTGCGCGGCATGGACGTGATCGACACGGGTCAGGCCATCACCGTCCCCGTCGGCGAGGCCGCGCTGGGCCGCATCCTCAACGTGCTCGGTGAGCCCGTGGACGAGATGGGGCCGGTCGGCGGCGGCGAGAAGCTGGAGCGGTGGCCCATCCACCGGGAGGCTCCGCGCTTCGACCAGCTCGAGCCCAAGACGGAGATCTTCGAGACCGGCATCAAGGTGATCGACCTGCTGGCGCCCTACGTGAAGGGCGGAAAGACCGGCCTGTTCGGCGGCGCCGGCGTGGGGAAGACGGTCATCATCCAGGAGCTCATCAACAACATCGCGATGGAGCACGGTGGACGTTCCGTGTTCTGCGGCGTGGGTGAGCGCACGCGCGAGGGGAACGACCTCTGGCAGGAGATGACCGAGTCCGGCGTCATCAAGCAGACGTCGCTCGTGTTCGGTCAGATGAACGAGCCTCCGGGAGCCCGTCTGCGCGTGGGCCTCGCCGGGCTGACGATCGCGGAGTACTTCCGCGACGTGGAGAAGCAGGACGTGCTGCTCTTCATCGACAACATCTTCCGCTTCACCCAGGCGGGCTCCGAAGTCTCCGCCCTCCTGGGACGGATGCCGTCGGCGGTGGGCTACCAGCCCACCCTGGGCACGGAGATGGGCGAGCTCCAGGAGCGCATCACGTCCACGCGGGAAGGATCGATCACGTCGGTGCAGGCCATCTATGTGCCGGCCGACGACCTGACCGACCCGGCGCCCGCCACCGCCTTCACGCACCTGGACGCGACGACGGTGCTGTCGCGTTCGATCTCCGAGAAGGGCATCTACCCCGCGGTCGACCCGCTCGACTCCACCTCCCGGATCCTCGACCCGAACTTCATCGGCGAGCGGCATTACCGGGTCGCGCGGGAGACGCAGCGGATCCTGCAGCGCTACAAGGAGCTCCAGGACATCATCGCCATCCTGGGCATGGACGAGCTGTCCGAGGAGGACAAGGTGCTGGTGGGCCGGGCCCGCCGCATCGAGCGCTTCCTGTCGCAGCCCTTCCACGTGGCCGAGCAGTTCACGGGCCTCCCGGGTCGCTACGTCAAGCTGGAGGAGACCATCGAGTCCTTCGAGCGCGTGGCGGCGGGCGAGTTCGATCATCTCCCGGAGCAGGCCTTCTACATGAAGGGTGGCATCCAGGAAGTGATCGCCGACGCCGAGCGCCTGGCGGCGAGCTGATGGCCGACCTCATGCTCCGCGTCCGGGTCGTCTCGCCCGAGCAGATCGTCTTCGAAGGCGACGCTTCCTCTCTGGTGGCGCCGGCGTGGGACGGACGGGTGGGCATCCTGCCGCGGCACGCGCCCATGATCGCGGCGTTGGGCGAAGGACAGCTGGCCATCGACCTCCCCGGCGGAGGGAGCCGGCAGTTCCACATCGCCGGCGGCCTGATCCGGGTACAGGAGAACGACGTGATCGTGTTGACCGATCACGCGTCGGAAGGAGCCGTCCCGGTCCCGGCCTAGCCGGGATCGGTGGCGGGATCGGAGCGGGGCATGCGGGTCGACCTCCACATGCATTCGACGGCCTCCGACGGCTCCTTCGCCCCGGAGCAGGTGGTCGAGCAGGCGCGCGCGGGTCGCCTCGATCTCATCGCGCTCGCCGACCACGACACCACCGCCGGGGTGGCCGCCGCCACGGAGGCGGGCGCGGCGCTCGCGGTCGAGGTGATCCCCGCGGTCGAGATGTCCAGCACGTGGCAGGGCAAGGACCTGCACATCCTGGGCTACTTCGTGGACCCGCAGGCCCCGGTGCTGCTCGAGCACGCGGAGCGGGCCCGCACGTTCCGTGAAAGCCGCATGGTGCGCATCATCGAGCGCCTGGCGGAACAGGGCGTGCACGTGTCGATGGACGCGGTGCGCGTGATCGCGGGCGCGGACGAGAAGCGGAAGAGCATCGGCCGGCCGCACCTGGCTCGCGCCCTGGTGGAAGCCGGTTACGTGTCGTCCATGCAGGAAGCGTTCGACCGGTACATCTCGGACGATCACGACGCCTTCGTGCCCACGGCGCTCCAGACCCCGGAGGAGGCCGTCGCCCGCATCCAGGAGGCGGGTGGCATCGCGGTCTGGGCCCACCCGCCCCGCGAGGTGGTCGACGCCCTGCTGCCGGGCTTCGTACGCGCCGGGATGCGGGGTGTGGAGTCGTTCCGCCCCAATCATTCCCGGGAGTACCAGGAGCACCTGGAAGGGCTCGCCCGACATCACGGGCTGCTGTGCACCGGGGGTTCGGACTGGCACGGCACCAAGGACGGTGTCCTCGGGACCTTCTGGATCGAGGCCACCGAGATCGCGCCCTTCCTGGCCGAGCGGGGACTCTAGATCGGGCGTCGCCGGGGGCACTGCGCCCCGGTGCGTCGCACCGGGCGGGGAAACGCGCCCCGACGGATCCCCGACGGACTCAGGCCCTCTTGCGTTTCCTGCCCGCGCGCAGCGAGCGCACGAGCTCCCACATCCGCTTCGACTTGGTCCGGAACGCGGTCGCCATGACCGCGACGTAGACCACGGCACCGACCCCCGCGCTTGCGAACAGGACCACTGCGGGCGCGTGCCCGTCCAATCCGAGGTGTCGGACGCCGTAGACGGCGGCGGCCATCGCGGCGCTCCCCGCCGAGGCGGGCCAGAGGGCCAACAGGTAGTTGCGCACCCGCAGCCCGGACTCGCGGCAGGTCCAGCGCAGCAGGAGGCTGAAGGCGACCACCGGGTAGACGAGGAGCCACACCCAGGCCACGCCGGCCGGGCCGAAGCGCAGCGCCGCCAGCACGAAGGCCGGCGGAAGTGTGAGGGCGCCGATCACCGAGAAGCGCGAGGCCAGGTCGGGTCGCCCGATCCCGATGAGCGCCGGCGTCAGCACCGGCGTGACGGACCGCAGGATGGCGGCGAGCGCGAGGATGCGGAGTGGCTGGATGGCGCCCGTCCACTTCTCACCCAGCACCACGAGAACGAACACGTCGGCCACGAGCGCCAGGCCCACCGCAGCCGGGAACGTGATGAAGCTCAAGGCCTGCGTGATGTTGCGCAGGGAACGACGGAACTCGTCCCGGTCGTCCTGGAGCCGCGAGAAGATCGGCAGCGCGATCCGGGAGACGATGGTCGTCACCCGCTCGACCGGGACGCTGGCGAGGTTCCACCCGATGGTGTAGTCACCCAGGGTGGATTTCCCGAACATGCGTCCGATCACCCCGAAATCGGCGTTCGAGTACGTGTACCACCCGATGCGACTCAGCACGAGGTGCGCGCCGAACTTCACCTCGGACAGGATGCTCGGGAGGTCGCGCGGCCACGCGATGCGATGGCTGCGCACGCGCACACTGATCAGGGTACCGGTCGCCGAATGGATGAGGATGCCGCCGACGATCGCCCAGTAACCCAGGCCTCCCAACGCCAGCCCGAGCGTGGCCACCGCCAGCACGATCCCCTCCACCACCTCGATCAAGGCCAGAGTGCGGAACTGCAGGTCCCGGTTCAGGAGTGACCGGGGCACGACGCGGATGGACTCCAGCACGAACTGGAGGCTCATCACCATCACGACGGCGCGCACACCCGGCTCGGAGAAGAATGCGGCAACGAGCGGGCTTGCTGCAGCGGCAAAGCCCGCGAGCAGGAGGCCGGTGAGCAGCGCGACGCCTCCGAGGCGTGCGATCTGGTCTTCGGTCAGCCGATCTTGTCGATGGACGATGGCGGCGCCGATCCCCAGCTCGGACACCAGGTTGACGAGCCCCGTGAACAGCACGGCCATCCCCACGATGCCGTAGTCGGCCGGGGAGAGGATCCGGGCGATGAGGAGCGTGGCCAGCCAACGGACGGCCTGCACCGCGACCTTCCCCGCGCTCGTCCAGGCCACGCCGGAGACGAGGGATCGATCCAGGTTCTCCGACCGCTCCCGGCCGTTCCCGGGTGGGGTGCCCTCCGGGGTGGGGGGGCTGGCCTGGAGACGGGAGGTGGAGATGGGAACCTCGGCTCTGGATCGTTTCGGGTGGGTCCTCACGCGTTTCGCTGCGGCAAGCTAGCAAGACACATACCCCGAAGGGAGGGCCGTCCGCAGCGGGGAAGCCCTTGATTCATGCGGACTTCAGGGGGGCGCGCCTGTCGTGGGCGGGCGACGGCCCGTGGCATCGATCTCGCAACCTCCCCCTTCCGGCGATTCCCGATCCACCCGTCGTCGTACTCCCCACGGCGCCCGGCCCGGAGTTCCCGGTATGACCTCGATGTCGTTTCTCGCCCTGCCCGAACGGACCCGGAAGCCGCGCGAGAAGGGGCTGACGGTCCTGATCGACAACGGGCTCCCCGAAGGCCGCTTCGCGGACGTGCTCGAGTCGCAGGCCCCCTTGATCGACATGGTGAAGCTGGGATGGGGTACGGCGCTGGTGACACCCCGGCTGGACCACAAGCTCGGCGTTCTTCGCGACCTCGGGATCCCGTTCTTCTTCGGAGGAACCCTCTTCGAGAAGGCGCTCCTGCAGCGGCGCCTGGACGGGCTCGTCGACTTCATGCGGGCGTGCGGCTGCACCCACATGGAGGTCTCCAACGGGAGCATCCCGCTGTCGAACCGCGAGAAGGCCGCGTACGTGCGTCGCTTCGCCGACGAGTTCGTCGTCTTGAGCGAGGTGGGGTACAAGGATGTGGCGCGCTCCCAGGAGCTCTTCCCGGCGCAGTGGATCGAGTGCATCCGCGAGGACCTCGACGCCGGAGCGCGCTGGGTGATCACGGAAGCCCGCGAATCGGGGCGCTCGGGGATCTGTCGTGCCGACGGTGAGCTCCGCTACGGATTGGTCGCCGAGATCCTCGATGCGGGTCTGCCCACGGACCGTCTGATCTTCGAGGCACCCAACAAGGAGCTGCAGGTGGAGTTCATCCGTCGGGCAGGTCCGAACGTCAACCTCGCCAACGTGGCCTTCACGGACGTCATCGGTCTGGAGACACTGCGGCTCGGCTTGCGTGCCGATACCCTGATGGTCTTCCCGAACGAGCCCGCCGCCGCGCCGACCAGCGACGCCGTGGGGGCAGGACGGGTCCGTCTCGGCGTACGGTAGGGCGTGACCCGCGTCCTCCTGGCCGGACAGCCCGGTCCGGCGGAGCTCACCGCTACACGTGCCTTGTGGCGGGGAGGCGATGCGTGTCATCTGGCCTGGCCCCGGCCCGCGGGCGGGCGCAGCTGGAGCCGGAGCATCCGCAGCTGGTGCTCCACCCGGGATCCGTTCTCCGACCCTGCGGGCTTCGTCGAGGACCTGACCGCGCTCGTGGAGCGGGAGTCCTTCGACGTGCTCGTGCCGTACGGACTGCCCGCCCACCACGCCGTGGTCCACCATGGCGATGCGCTCGGCACCCGGGTCGCGACGTTGCGTCCTTCGCTGGCCTCCTTCCGTCGGGCCAGCGACAAAGGCGCCACCGCCGCCCTCTGCCGTGAGCTCGGGATCGGCACACCCGCGACCTGGACGCCCACGACCGCTGCGGACGTGAAGGTCGTGGCGGGATCCACCCGTGGTCCGTGGGTGGTCAAGCCGCGCAGTGGCTCGGCCACGGGCATCCGGATCGTGCACGAGGCGGTCGACCTGCTCGACGCGTGGGAGCGAGAGGCGGAACGGAGCGCTCGCGGAGCCGCAGAGCGGTTCGAGGCGCCTCTCGTGCAGGAGCTGGTTCCCGGGCACCTGCACGATGCCTGCGCCCTGGCGGTGGGGGGCCGGCCGGTCGCGTTGACCAGTCAGGTGCGCGAGATCATGGTGCCGGTCTATGGCGGCGTGGGCGCGAGCGTCGTCACCACCGACAACCCGAGGGTCCGCGCGCTGGCCGCGCGTGTTCTCGAAGCCCTGGAGTGGACCGGGCCTGCCCAGATCGAGTTCCGCCATGACCCCCGGGATGACACCTACCACCTGATCGAGATCAACCCGAAGTTCTGGGGCACGCTCCTGGCCTCGATCCGCGCGGGCGTCGACTTCCCCGGCCTCTACCGCGACGCGGCCCTGGGCCGGATCCCGCCGTCCCCCCCACGCTACCGGGCCGGTGTGCGTCAGCGCTTCGACGTGCCGCGACTCCGCACGGCCGCGCTCCAACTGCAGGCGCTGGGACAGCGGCTTCCCCCGGGTCTGCGCGGGCGTCATTCGTATGGCGAGCTGGATCGGGGGGATCCCGTTCCGGACCTGCTGCGTCACCTGCGCTGGTGGCGCGAGCGCCACGCCGTGCGGGACGAGGCGCGCGCCCTCGACGGCGCGTTGCGGGGCGCGCTGCCACCCATCGGGCTGCCCTGGAGCGGAGCGCACGATGGCTGGGTCGTGGCGGCGGCTCCGACGGCGAGCGGCGTCTCGACCCGTTGACGCTCCCTCCCCCTTTTTCTAGGTTTGTCCGCTGCCCATCGAACGCCCCTCCGGGGGTCGTGTGACCGGGCGGCGCTTCTTGAAAACAAGGGTCTTGGGGCAGGGAAGTAGTCGAGCCGAGCGGGAGATGTCGGAGGGGTCCGGCGTCTCCCGGAAGAAGGTTGTAGAGAGGGCACCGAGAGGGGAGCCTGGGGGCTGGTCCGGAGCGCGTCCGCGAGGGTGTGCGAGGGGGAAGCGACCGGGATCCCGGAGTGGTGTCGTCCGGCTAACGGTGGATCAGGACGCAAGGAGCCGTCCGGCGCCGTGGGGTGTGTGTTGCGGAAGGTTCTCGGGTCGGCCGTCTCCTTCGGGAGGGCGGACGGCGAGGGGACTGGAGGCGCATGCGAGCCTTACGGAGAGCCGGGGGTTGAGCGTTGCTGGTCAAGCGAAGAAGTGCACACGGTGGATGCCTAGGCACGAACCGGCGATGAAGGACGTGGCAAGCTGCGAAAAGCCTCGGGGAGCTGCACGCGAGCTGTGATCCGGGGGTGTCCGAATGGGGAAACCCGGCAGGGTGAGAGCCCTGTCCGCCGCGCAAGCGGTGGCCAACCCAGGGAACTGAAACATCTCAGTACCTGGAGGAAGAGAAATCAAACGAGATTCCCTGAGTAGTGGCGAGCGAAAGGGGAAGAGCCCAAACCGTATCCAGTGATGGGTGCGGGGTTGTGGGGCTCCACGTAGGCGACGGGAAGGGGTAGTCGAACGCGCCTGGAACGGCGGACCATAGCGGGTGAGAGTCCCGTAGACGAAATCCTGGTACCGGAGCTGGTGGAGTACCCGAGTAGGCCGGGGCACGAGGAATCCCGGTCGAATCTGGGGGGACCATCCTCCAAGGCTAAATACGAGTTCGTGACCGATAGTGGAGAGTACCGTGAGGGAACGGTGAAAAGCACGCCTGACGGCGAGTGAAAGAGATCCTGAAACCGTGTGCATACAAGCGGTAGGAGCCTGGGGCGGTTCTTCGGAGCCGTCAGCGGGTGACTGCGTGCCTTTTGCATTATGATCCGGCGAGTTGCTCCTCACGTGCGAGGTTAAGGCCTTCAGGGCCGGAGCCGAAGCGAAAGCGAGTCTGAACAGGGCGCTAGAGTACGTGGGGGCAGACCCGAAACCGACGCGATC